>JAHKLN010000057.1 GCA_020854755.1 Methanomicrobiaceae archaeon
CTGACATACTCGCCGTGGGGATCCACGACGAGAAGCCCGAACTGTCGAGCATGCATGCAGGAGGCGCAGAAGACCTTCATGAAATTGCTCTTCCCCATACCGGTGGTCGCAAAGACGCCCATATGCTGCCGCATCACGGCACTGTGCAGGGATACGGTGACGTCCCTGAGCACCTCCTGCCCGCTCTTCATGGCCCCGACCTCGATATCGCCCATGACCTGCTTGAGAAATGCAAAGTCTTCCGATCCCGGCTTCTCGATCCGCGAAAACTTCGCCGGGATCGTCCGCGGTTTGCGGAATACCCCGCCGGCGTCCACGTACCCGAGCGGCAGCGCCTCCACGACGATGTAGACATCCTCGCCTAGCCCGTAGAAATGCTCCGTATGAGGACGCATATCCCATTTGCTATCCGCAAAGTTGCTGTCATGGACGAGATCGCTCACCTTTGCAAAGAAGGTGAGCCCCTGCACCCGATCGGTGATCTTCAGCACGTCTCCGAGGAAGAGCTGTTCGTTGTGCGGAATGGCAAACCGGTACGAAAGCACCCGATCCCCGATGAGGCGGTACTTCGAGACATCCTCCTGATCAATATCGGTTAAATTCATCATGGTAATCACCAAAGAGTCCGGAGTATTCCTTCATACTCATGCCGAGACCGCAGATACCCCTGATCAGGTCGTGGCGGACCTGTTCGGCAACATCGATCCCGATCCTGCAGTGGAGATGGGCGTCGAGCAGCGGATAGGGATACCCGGTGACCCGCCCGTCATCCGCATAGGCCGCAAGGGCCGAGAATGCCCGATCCGCCATCTCATCCTCGAGATATTCGGGGAGCTCGATCTTGAACGGCCGCGCCGCCCGCCGGTGCAGCAGCGCAACGTACTGGCTGCCGCGCTGCTGCCAGGTATGCTGCTGCTGCCGGTCAGGTATCGCCTGATCTGCGGGAATCTTCACGTACCACGGCTCGCCGACGCCGAGCTTTGCAGCGAGCCCCGCTGCCGCCGGCAGGATGGGGTGGCCGTTCCCCCAGGTCAGGGAGGTGCGCTTGGTGACCGCTGCGAGCAGCACACCGCGGTGGTTGCAGACGTTCAGGAGATCTTCAAGAATCTCGTGGTGGCTCGCGTGGCTCACCCGGAGTGCGCCGTCGAGCACGAGGAGATCTCCTTCTGAAAGCTCCCATGCCAGCTCAAGCGCCACCCAGTACTCAAAGGTATCCCTGATAACAGACGCAGCCGCCGCCGGATCCTCGCCGCCCGGCAGCGCCCTCGGACGGCAGCCGAAACACTCCTCGAAGAGTTCGGCATAGTCGTCATCCGCACCCCCGACTGAGACCACCTGCAGGGGCGTCGTCCTCCGGTGTATGCACTCGCCGCCTGCATATGAACATTCCACGGCCCGTATTGCCGCAATGGCAAAGCTGCCGGCGTCAAGGAGGAGCGCATTGCTTCCGTCGACCGCGGTGATCGTGCCGTCGAATGCAGGCGTGCATCGCCGGTACGACGAATGATCAAACCCGCTGACCGCGGCAAAGCGCTCGATCAGGTCGGGAGGGGCATATGCCCTGATCCTGCCTGCAATCCGGGCGATATTCCCAAAATACGCCTGCTGCCGGTCCATTTTATCCGTTCTCCTGGACGCGGCTTGCCTGATCGGCGCCGAGTTCGATGAGCAGCGTCGTCGAGAACTCTCCCAGGATGTCAGCGATATGCGATATCAGGAATATCTGGGGGAAATAGGTCTCCTGCGTCCGAAGCGCCCGGATGAGGTTGTTCCGCCGCTCTTCGTCCTGGCTCCCGAATATCTCGTCGAATATCAGGAAGGTGCTTTCGTGAATCCCGTTGATCTCGGCAAGGAACCGGCTGAGTGCGATCCGCAGGGCGATGGCGATGTCGTCCTGCTCGCCGCCGCTGAAGCGATCGGCGGGATAGTCCTCCCCGGCGTCATGGACGAGCACGGTAAAGTCATCGTCGAGCAGCACGCTGTCATATCTGCCGTCGGTGATCTCACCGAGTATCCTGCCGGTCTCACCCTCTATCCGGTCCCGCACGACCTGGAGCAGGTACACCGTATAGTCGGCGATGAGTTTGCGCGTCAGCTTCAGCATCTCGATCTCTTCCAGCAGCGCATCGGAGGCACGCCGATACCCCTCCACCCTCGCGAGCGCCTGCCGCAGCCGTCCGCTCTCGCTCTCCAGCACCTGTATCCGGCCCGAGATCGCCTTCGCCTCCCCGGCGAGCGCTGAAAGACGCTCATCGAGCGACCGAACCATCTCCTCGACCTCAGATACCTGCGAATCATCGAATCCGAGAGCCTCCATTGCCTCCCGGATCCGGAGGAGCTGCTCTGCAGACGCCCCGAGGCTCTCATGCTTTTCCTCCCGCCGGGCCTGCAGCCGCGGCAGCTGCTCCATGCTGAACCGGAGTTTCTGCAGGCGCTGATGCATCTCCTCTGCATGCTGATGCTCTTTTGAGAGCTGCCGGTGGTGTTCGGGATCGAATGCCAGCTCTTTGCACCTGAGATCAATCTCGCGGATCTCCTCGTGCAGGGCGGCGATCTTTGCCGATACCGTCTCCAGTTCCTCCTCGTACACCGGTTTCTGCCGGAGTTCTGCCTGCGCGTTCAGGTATTCGCGGTACGGAGCATCCAGAGCCCTTTTCTCACGCTCGAGCTCCCGTATCTCCTCGGGATCGTACGAGAGAAGCCCGATCTCGTTCTCGATCGCCTCTCGCTCCGTCAGATAATCCCGGACCTCGTGTATGTACCGCCGGCGCTCTTCATAGAGGTGGGGGAGGCGGGCGCATTCCCCCCGAAGCGTATCCGCCATCACGCGCTTCCGTTCGAGTTCCCGGAGCTGTTCGGTGAGGGCTGCGTGGTCGGCCGGGTCATAGGCGGCGATCCCGATCTCCCGCAGGGCGGATGCGTGCCGTTCCCGCTCTGCCTGCCTCTTTGCCATCTGATCGGCAATATGCCCGCGCTTTGATCTGCAGAGGACGATCTGCTCCTGGAGGTTGCGGTACCGGGATCGCTCTTCCTGCAGCCGCGACAGTTCGTCAACCAGACTGCCGCGCTCGCCGGACAACCTCCGATGCTCGGTCTCAAGGCCGGCAAGCAGCCTCTGCAGCGAAGCGCATCCCTCCTCCAGCTCTGCCACCAGATCCGCATACTGCTCGCCGAGGCTCCGGTGGCACATCGGGCACGCCCCGTCGGCACCTGCATCGACGATCTCTGCAAGGCGGGCCTGTTGCTTCAGCAGTTCCTGGTGCGCCGCCTGGCGGCGTGCGGCGCAGGCGCTCACCTCCGCCGCCAGCTCCTCCCTGCGGGCCTCGCGGTCGGCGATTGCCTGCTCCACGGCATCGCCCCCCTCGCACTGCCGCGAGAGCGCAGCGAGGTCTGCATCGCTGGCCCGCAGCTGTGCGGCATCCTCCTCGATCTTTTCCGTGCATGCCTGCACCCGCTCTGCGTGTACCGCCGCACGGGACAATATCTCCTCGCGGGCGCGGAGTTCGTCATACGCGCTCACCTCTCCCTGCAGGGAGGCAAGAGCGAGCGATTTGTCCTCGAGCGCTGCAATATCCCTCCGGATCTCAAGAACCCGGTTCTCGAGGTGCCTGAATCGCTCTTCATGCCGGGAGAGGTCTTCGCGCAGCCGGGTGTACTCCGGCTCGACGCCTCTCAGGCGATCGAGCCGCTCCTCAAGCTCCTTCCAGCGTTCGACCTTCCCAAAGAGATCTGCGATGAGGTCTTCGTCCTGCGAAAGCCGGTCGAGATCGCGCCTGATACTCTCCCGGCGCCCCTCATGCTGCTCCAGGAGATCGCACAGGTGCCCGCGCTTCTCGGTCAGGCGTTCGAACTCGTTCTTCTTCTCGGCGATCTCGGGGAGCAGCCGCCTGAGCTCCTGATACCTTCCCTCAAGCGATACGAGGCGCTCGTACTCGGTTCTGGAGGACTCTATATGGGCAATCTGATCGGCAAGATCTGCCATATCCGCCTCCAGCACGGCGATCCCGGCAAGACATGCCTGCTCCTCGCCCTGCAGCCTGATGTGCTCCTCACGTGCTCGCTGCAGGCGGTCGCGTTCTGATAGCGCGGCATCCCGCCTCTGCCCGGTATCGGCGATCTCCCTGTCGATCCGGTCCGCCTGCTGCCGTGCTGCCTTCAGCTCGCCTTCAAGAGCGCGGAGCTGCTTCTTGATCGCACCGTCGGCGTCCAGCTCGGCAATCCGGCTCTGCAGGTTGCCGTACTCCTTCTCGCAGCCGTCGATCTGGGCTCTCAGCTCGTCCATGCTGCCCTTTTTGAGGAAATCTATCCCGAGCACCCGCATAAACCACTCCTTGCGGGAACCTGCCCGGCTCTCCAGAAGGGAGAGGAGATCCCGCTGACCGGCATAGATTGTATTCTTAAAGTCCACCGGATTCATGCCGATGACCCGCTGAATCCCCTGCATCACGTTCTGCACGCCCTCGGCGTACTCGGAAAACGGTCTGCCGTTTGCGTACATCCTTGCCTCATGCAGCGTTGAGCCCGGACGTTTTTTGAATTTGCGAACGACAGAATACGTATTGCCGTCCAGTCCGAAATCCAGGCGGACCTCGCAGAGATCGCGCGGCCCTGCAAAGGAGCTGACGATATAGTTGCCGTCAAGGCCGGTGCCCTGAAGCCCGAAGAGCGCAAAGAGGATGGCCTCGACGATGGTGCTCTTACCGGTCCCGTTGTTCCCGACAATGCCCGTGATGCCGTCCTGAAAGCGGATCTCCTGATCGCGGTAGCGCTTGAAGTTCTTCATCCTGAGGCTATGGAGCAGCACTTTCCACCTCTTTCCTGCGCCGAATCGCCGTCTCGAGGATCTCCGCACCCTTCGCCTTCACGTACTCCTCCTGCTTCTGGTTCAGGTGCTGCATCGCTACGAAGCGCTCGAATTCACGGATATAGTCAACGCCAAGGAGGCTCTCCTCCCGAAAGACCGGCATCGTCTCGTCTGCGGCGATCACCCTGAACCTGAGATCGAGCACCCGGTTCCTGATCTCAAGCAGCGCCGTTCCATCAAGAGCGCGGAATGTCTCCCGCCGGATGCCGTCGAGCGTGATCTGGCACATCGATCTCTCGGGGATCCCGCCCGCCGATGCCACGGCATCCAGAATCTCCTGCATGACCTCCTTTGCCGATAGACCGTCGCAGTTGACCCTGCCGATCCCGAGCATCGGCGTCCGGGGCAGATCGATGCGCTCCACGCTGCGGCGGCCGATATCCACGAGCAGCCCTCCTTTCGTGTCGTTTATCTCGCCATATGTGCAGTATTCAAGCGAACCGCTGTACCAGGCGTTATCGGCCACCTGACCCTGTCCGTGGAAGTGGCCGAGCGCGATATACTCGAACTGATCGGAGAGTATCGTGCCGTCGATCTCGTACTCGGCAACGGTGTGCAGCCTTCTGTCCTTCAGGGAACTTGCAAGCCCGTGGGTGACGAGCACGTTGGGCCCTGACGACACCTCGATCTGATCGAACGCCTCGCGGTAGCCGCCTGCCTGCGGCATATTGGGAATCAGGTGAAAGACGGTATCGTCGAGCTCCACGCGGCGGTAGCGGGAGCGGTATGCGGCATAGACCTCGGCAGAATGATATTCCAGCACCTCGAGCGGCGAGGAGGTATATCTGGTCTTTGCCATGCTGTGGTTCCCGGCGATGACGACGAGCGGGATGTCCGCCTCGCAGAGACGGTGGAGCGCCTCGAGGGCCGTCGTGTAGGCGCGGGTCTTGGGCTTGATCTGGTGGAAGAGATCGCCTGCATGCACGAGTGCATCGGGCCGCATCGCGATGATCTGGTCGATAGACTCGAGAAAATTGTCATAGAGCAATCGTTCCCGCAGGTTCATCCCCGTCTCGGAATCCAGTTTATGAAATGCCGATAAACCAAGGTGCGTATCTGCAATATGAACGATCCTCATCCCGATACTTCACCGTCTCTGCTATATTATCAGGCTACCGTCTGCGGGGCGAATGTATTCGGCACGCTGCCGCGTCCTGATCCAACCTATCTATATATCGCCACTGATATTAGTATGGTGATGTTTTGTCAAGAAGGGCAGTTGATGCGCTTTTTCAGGCACTGTTCGCCCTGACAGACCTGAGGGCGCTGTTGCGGGAGACCGCCCCGCTGCATGAGATGAGCGCGGAGCAGAGAGAGCAGGCCGTCCGATCCATCGAAACGGCAAAGAAGCAGATAGCCATACTCGAGCAGGAGATGCTGCGATGAAATGCGCCCTGGATATCGAAGCCCGCGACGTGGAGGAGCTCTTCATCAATATCGATCCCATACAGGCGGGCGGGCGGCTCACCCCCGATGCAATGAAGTCTGCCATTGCATATGGAGACGGCTATTCGGTCTGCGACCACTGTCTGAGCCCGTTCCGGCTCGACTATATAAAAAAGCCCCCCATCGCACAGTTTCACGCCGATCTTGCCGAATGGCTGAATATGGACGAAGTCCGCGTGGTGCCCGGCGCCCGGCGGGGGTTCCAGGCGATCGCAAGCACCTATCTGGAGAAGGGCGACCCTGCCCTCCTCACATCACTCGCCCACTATACGGAATTTATTGCGATCGAGGAGGCGGGGGGCGTGGCGCGGGAGATACCGATGGATGCGGATCACCATATCACTCCGGACGCCGCTGCCGCAAAGATCGAGGAGGCCGAGCGGGAGTTCAAGAGAAGGCCCTCGCTCCTCTTCATCGACCATGTCGACTACCAGTACGGCAATATCCACGATGCAAAGGGGATCGCACGGGTGGCCCACCAGTACGATATTCCGGTCCTCCTCAACGGCGCCTACTCGGTCGGCATCATGGAGGTCGACGGGAAGCAGCTCGGCGTGGACTTCGTGGTGGGATCCGGCCACAAGAGCATGGCGGCGCCGGCCCCTTCGGGCCTTGTCGCGACGACGAGCGAACACGCAGAGCGGGTCTTTCGGACCACCCGCTCACGCGGCGATGTCACCGGGAGGATGTTCGGGATCAAAGAGGTGGAGATGATGGGATGCACGCTCATGGGGGTCACGATCATCGGGATGATGGCATCCTTCCCGCATGTCAGGGAGCGCGTGAAGCACTGGGAGCGGGAGGTGGCGCACTCACAGACGGTGGTGGATGCGCTCCTCTCTATCGAGGGGACGAGGGTGCTCTCCGACTACCCCCGCAGGCACACGCTGACCCGCATCGATACCAGAGGCTCGTTTGACCGGGTGGCGCAGTCCCACAAGAAACGCGGATACTTCCTCTCGACCGACCTGAAAAAACGGGGCATCGTCGGCGTGATCCCGGGCTCGACCAAGGTCTGGAAGTTCAATACCTACGGGCTCTCGAAAGGGCAGATCCGGCATCTTGCAGATGCATTTGTGGATATCGCGCAGGAATACGGCATTCCTGTCGGATGATTCCGGGAGCGATCGGGCACCCGCCCGCCCTTATCCTTTTTGCGATAGCCGGGGATGATTCCCGCCCTGGGATCGGAGCGGAAGGGGTATCCCAGACGCACATGACATCCTGCGGGTTGCCGGTATCCTGATCCGTGCTTTTCTGGCTGTCCCGCGTATGGTTTTTCCCACCGGCTATCCTCGCATGAGGGCATTCACGCCACCCATGACGGTACCTGCTGCAGTCCACCGTACCGGATATCCGGGGTACCCCTGCCCGGTGCATCCCGATCTTCAACACACCTGCTGCCCTGCAGGCTACGGGCGCGATCAGGATCGATGCATTCGGTGCAGCCACCCGGGAATTCAGTCTTTTTCGCTGTCCCGGGACAGTGGGCCGCAGGAAGCATCTTCATGGGGATAGAGACCGGGGAGGGAGAGACCCCCTCCCCGACCACCCCTCCCCCCGCGAGGATAGCCAGTGGAAAGCCGTGTAGGGGGCGAAACAAACAAGCCCACCTTAATTTATATTCTCACAGATGAGTTGATTCTCATGCAAAACCGCCTATGAGGCCGTATTGCGGCCACAGGCGTAGCGGATGAATATTCCTGACGCCGCACAGATACCCCCAGGGCAGTTTTCGCCAGCGGTCCCGGGAAAGTGGACCGTGGAGGCAATCGCCAGGGGGTGGTGACCGGGGAGGGGGAGACCTCCCCAAAAATCCCTCCCCCGGATGAAGCGCCGGTGGGAAGCCGTGTACGGGAGCGAATTGATCGAAGGGATAGGAGCCTTCCATTGCAGAATCCTGCTCGATTTACATAGGAACTCTCATGCACTGGCAACAGTGCAGGCGCAACCATGAAAATCGAGATCGGGATCCCATGCCAGATCGATTTTCATAGGAAGCCAAGAATAACCGGTAAAACGGTACCTGATACCGCAACCCGTTGCATCGATCCTGGCGGCACCCAGACCGGCGCCCATGCACTTTCCGGATATCTCATACTTTCATTCGCGGGCTCCGTTCACTCCAGGGCGATCTCCCCCACAATCTCACCGTTCAGTGCCCGGTATCTCCGGATCGTCTCGACCGTGCGCTGAACCATCCGGGTGATGCCCATCTCGCCCTCGTAGCGTGCTATGGTCTCCGCCGGTGCCGCCGTCGAGGGATAGCGCGGCGCCACCCTGCACCCGACATCCCCCCTGACCGGATCGAATGTTTTGATGCTTCGCGCCCGGTCCACGATCTCTGACTTGTCAAACCCGATGAGCGGCCGGAGCACGGGCATCGATGCCGCAGGCGCGATGACGGCCATATTTGCCAGCGTCTGCGAAGCAACCTGCCCCAGGTTGTCACCGCTTACGAGCGCGTGGGCTCCATGACGGCGTGCAGCCTCGCTTCCCACCATCAGCATGAACCTCTTGCAGAGGATGCACCGGTACCGCTCTTCCTTCGCCTCCATCAGGCGCTCATAGAACGCCTCCATGTCGACCACCAGCAGGTCGAGCGGATAGCCCCTGCACCAGAGGGAGAGACTCCGGTGATGGCGGAGCACGTGTTCGCGCACACCGCTGCCCAGAAACCGGCCTCCCGACATATGGAGGTGGATCACCTCGCAACCCCGCCTCATCATCAGCCACGACGCGACCGGCGAGTCGATGCCGTCGGAGAGGAGGACCATCACCCGCCCCTGCGTGCCGAGCGGGAGGCCGCCGGGACCGGCCTGCTCGTCATCGTAGACGATCCCGCCGGACTCCCTCGCTTCCACAAAGATCTCATAATCCGGCCTTGTGAGGTTGACCGAGATGCCGGGTATGCTCCCGCAAATCGCGGCACCCACATCTGCCGCAAGCTCCTGGCTGGTAAACCCGGAAACGCCCGAGCGGCGCGCCCGCACCGCGAAGGTCATACCGGGCTTCAGGCGCTGCCCTGCGCGTGCAACCGCCGCATCTGCGATCGCACGCGGTTCGGGGGGCGTTACCGTGCAGATGCTGACCCCGACGACACCAAAGACCCTGCTTATGATATCGGAAATCTGCCGGGGTTCATCCCCATAGATGAATATACGGCCTCGCGGCGCCTCTATCCGGTGAGAGAGAGACGCGGCGGCAAGCGCCCGGCTCATGTTCTTCGTCAGGCAGGAGATAAACCGCCTCTTAACCGGCTCGCTCTTCAGAAACAGTTCGCCGTACCGTACCATCACCGCGTCCATTCGCTCACTCCTGCATGCCCCCTTCCCTCCAAAACACCCCGAGCCCGTATTTGAAAACCACCATGCGATATATCGACCGCTGAATAGAAAAAATGTGTCGCGGATATGAGGACGGGGGAGGCCTCCTGGCCGAACGTTGGAGGCAGCCCTGCGCGGCGATTTGATTCGAGCACCCCGCCTACGCCGGCACGGGGCCGGATATCGGTTCTCCGGCCCGGTCTGAGGCGCGGCCTCCCGCTGTGCATGCGTCATCAGGCATGCATTTCCACGAGGAATGGTGGGAAAAGGGGAAATAACCGATTTTGCATGAGATTAGAGGAAATACTTTTAATAGAGGCTGACTGATTGTGTACTGACATGGCGGCAAAGAAGAGTAGCAAGGAACAACCTCCAATGAAGTTATTCTACATTTTTTACAGCAAAGAGCGGTGGGACAACTGGATACGCTCGCTGGAAGAGGCGAGCTTCGAGCAGGATCCGGAGAAAGACGGCATATCTGATGGCCTTCGGATACTCTACAGTTTTACCGAGGATATCACCATATCGGTCCTGAAGATCATCCGCCTCTACCAGAACGAGAGATTCTCAAAGGAAGAGGCGCTCGAGAAAGTCGATGAAGTCGAGCGGATTGTGATGTCCCAGACACCCGAAGGGGAACTTGCGGACGTCATCGAGTCGCTGCAGCTCACCCTGCTTGCGCTCTTTGCGTCCTGCAGAAAGTATCTGGAAGGCGGGTTTGACACTGACATCAAGGCGCTGATCAAGAAGGGGAGAGCGAGCGGGGATGAAAATCTCGAGAAATCGCTTGATATCGCAGCGAATATCGGAGCGAACGTGATCGACGGCAAGGCATGCTGCGGAAAGTACATCAAGGACGATGCAGAGAACCCCTCACTCTTTGACGAGTGGCTCATCGAGATCGATACGATGAGCACCGCAATGAAATCGCTGAGCAAGTTCGACGAAGAGCCCGGTGAAGTCTCTTGATTGCGCAGAAGGCCCGGTTTCGTGCGGTGCGGCGGCTTGAACGCGCCTCGGGCCTTCGCCTTCCGGACCATGCCTTCAGCGGCGCGTTTCTCGAGGCGGTGAGTTCGGGCGTCAGGTTCGAGCGGCTCGACCGGACCCTGCGGGAACAGCTCCTTGCATTCATCCGCGAGTTTCTCGGGTGCGGCTGCAGGGATGCACCCCTCTGCGGCTGCCCTGAACGGAGACTGGCAATGCTCATCATCGAGCTGCGGGAGCTCGGCCTCGACCACCGCCAGATCAGCAGCCATCTCCTGGATGAGTTCGGCATCGATCTCTTCCCCGCAGACATCCTCAGCTATCTGGAAGACTCCGTCCATATGCTCGAGGCAATACGGGACATCGCAGAGCTGCAGGAGAGGGAGAAACTGGCCGAGGCTGCCATCGACCATATCAGAAAGATTGAACATTAGTACCCTCTCGGTTTTTAAAAAGCCCGCCCCGATGCCCTCCCGCCCACTGCCCACTCCCCGGCATGCGATGAGCGGATGGCAGAAATCCTGCCAACCGGGTGCAGTCCCGCATCGCCGGTCTACAGGCAGCACCGTGATATCCTCGCGATTCTCGTCGCCCCGCAAACCGATGCCTTCTTCGGGGCGTATGCAGTTTCCTGCGAATCCCCTGCGCCGGCGAGCGGCGCAAGCGAAACCAGTTAAGTCGTTGGATGTGGTGCATGCTCAGGAATTTTCATCAGTCGTGCCTCTGGCCGTAAAACGGCCTCATCGGCTTTTTACATGAAAATCGAATCGGTTTCTGAAATGGATGGCTCTCACGACTTGGTTTTTGCACTCCCGTACACGGCTTCCCACCGGCTATCCTAACGGGGGAGGGGCTGGCGGGGAGGGAGTCTCCTCTTCCCCGGTCCCCACCCCCAGTTGGGATGTCCTCCTCGGTCCACTGGAACGGGACTATCGAGAACAACCGGATCCAAGAGACCTGTATTCAGTTCACTGATTTCACATGAAGATGCGAACCGGTTTCTGAAATGGAAGGTTCCTGGCACTTGATCCTTTGCCCCCCGTACACGGCTTCCCACCGACTATCCTCGCGGGGGGAGGGGGCCTGC
>JAHKLN010000017.1 GCA_020854755.1 Methanomicrobiaceae archaeon
CACAGGCGCAACGGATGAAAATTCTTGACTCTGCACCGACACGCAGTGTCCTGTCCTCGCAGACTATCCCGTGAAAGTGGACCGTGAGGACAATCGCCAGGGGGTGGGGACAGGGGAGGGGGTCTCCCCCTCCCCCGGATGAAGCGCCGGTGGGAAGCCGTGTACGGAGGCGCAGAGAATCAAGCGGCGAAGGACTTCCATTTACAGATGCCGGCTTAATGTTCCCGTGAGAAACTCTCCCGTACCAGGGGTACTCTCCCCGTAGCCGGAATCGGACCGGAACCTCACATTCTGTCGTTTCATTGGTTAAGCCTGAGGCAGCGCCCCATATGTGTTTCATGGGAAAATCCATGACCGGATGGAAGCGTTCCGGATCCGGTTATCCCCGGCCGTACCGGTGCAGGGGACCGCGGGGGGCAATCGCCATAAAAACCACCAGCCTGCAAGGCCTCTCTCGCAGGAGAATCGTCTTTAAAATCCGTAAACGCGAGCAGAGCGTTCCAGGCGGCGGGGATCTCTGCCCGGATCTGGTTGATCCCATTGCGCCCCGCACGCCTCATGCAACGCCGCGGGATGCCCGTTTGAAAAAATGGATGCGAAAGTTGTTTCACAGGGTCAGATCGACGCCTCCCAGCCCTGTCCGAAATCGATGAGCGGGCGCACTTCATCGACCTCGAAGGTCACCGCCGCATGGATCATCTGGGCTGCTTCGTCACCTGCAACCTTTGCTATCTGGCCCTTGAACGTGTCCAGTGTCTGTCCCGACGTCTCAACCGATGTCGCTTTCAGATAGACCCTGATCCCCTTCCATTCCGTGATATCCTTCCCGGGCTCCATGATCAGAAACACGGCATGCGGGTTCTCCTGAAGGTATGCAAGCGTGCGGTTGTCTCCGAGCCCCATGACGACGGTCTTTTCATCGATCATCTGCGGTGAGCCGAAGACGGCCGAGTCGACCTTTCCGTCTCTGCTCGAGGTACTGAGGGTACCGATCCTCGGTTGCCTGTTGAAGTACTCCATCAGTCTTGAAGACATGGAAATCTCTCCTGTTCCAGACACTGCATCATCTCTTTTACACAAAAAGATATGGGTCTGCTATTGCGGGGAGAAAGGAGAGCGGCAGCGCGGCGTCGACCGCAGCGAGCGCCGGGTGAAGGGCGGAGCGGGAGTTCTCCTCCCCTGATGCCGATGATATCCCCGCAGGCGATCGCCCGATATCGCCGGGAGGGAACTACGGGGCTTCTGGACTGAATCGAGAGCATGGCGGCGGAGACCGCCACCGCCCGATACGGTTATGAGGAAAGACCGGGCATACCCCCACTCCATGATGCCGGATGCACCGCCTCCTGTCCCGTTCATCGAGGAGCTGCGCTCCCGTTTCGATTACGATGCAGATGCACCCCTCGACGTCCGGGAAGCCCTCATCAGGGATGAAGGCGGATCGGCGCTCTATGACGTGAGCTATGCCGCAGGGCCGGGCCGACGCGCCGGGGGCTACCTGGTGCTGCCGCCGCAGACGCAATCCGTTGCGGGGATCATCTACCTTCATCCCGCGCCGGGCGATCGATCGACGTTTCTCGACGAAGCCCTGGCATGTGCGGAACGGGGCGCAGCCGCTCTCCTTATCGATGCCCCGTGGGCGCAGGGCGAGGCATGGGGGAGCGCCCTCGGAGAGCCTGAAGGCGACTGCCGCGAGTTTGTCAGGATCGCAATCGATCTCCGCCGGGGCATCGATCTCCTCCTCTCCCGGCGCATCATCGATCCGGGCAGGATCGGTTTTGTCGGCCACAGCATCGGTGCGCTCTTTGGAGGGGTGCTGTCGGGGCTGGAGAAGCGGGTGAAGGCCTACGTGCTGATGGCGGGAACCGGGAGGTTTACCGACGTCATCGCGCTCAACATGCCCTCCTTTGAGAAAGATACGCTTGAGAGGTACCGGCAGGTGATGGCGGCCGTCAACCCGATCCGGTTCGTCGGGCATGCAGCGCCGGCCGCCCTCATGTTCCAGTTCGGCACCCGGGACGAGTTCTTTCCGCGGTATAAGTTCCTTGAATTCGCTGAAAGCGGCAGCATGCCGAAGCTCATCAGATGGTACGATGCCGATCATTTCCTGAACGAGAAGGCCTGCCGCGATCGCATCGACTGGCTGAGCGGCCGGCTGCAGATGAGAGGCGAAGAGGGCAGGCTGCCGTAGCCGTCATCCCGGCAGCCTCATGCAATACCCCCATCATGCCCGGGCGTACCCGCGTGCAGGATCGGGATGCCCGAAGATGACATAATGCTGGGGAAGGGAAGGCCGGCGCCTTCCTACATCATACCAGGGGGCATACCCGGGGGCATGCCGCCCATCCCTTCCGGTGATGGGGGCTCTCCGGCGGGCGGGGCCGTGCTGATGATATCGTCGATGCGGAGGATCATGTTCGCCGCCTCGGCCGCGCTGGAGATCGCCTGGTATTTCACCCGGAGCGGCTCGACGACCCCGCTCTGGATCATATCCGCCGTATTCGCTCCGAGTACGTTCACCCCGGCGTTCTTCCCGCCCGTCTCATGGACAGAACGCAGCTCGACGAGGACGTCGAGAGGGTCGAACCCGGCGTTCTCGGCAATTGCCCGGGGAACGACCTCCATGGATTCGGCAAAGGCCTCGATCGCCATCTGGGCGCGGCCTCCGACACCGGGCGCATAGGCGCGGAGGCCGCGTGCGACCTCCATCTCTGCTGCGCCGCCGCCCGGCAGGAGCGTACCGTCCTCTACCACAGTCGAGACGACGCGGATCGCGTCCCCGACCGCGCGATCCATCTCCGCAACGACGTGCTCGGTGCCGCCGCGGAGGATGATGGAGACCGCCTTCGGATTCCCGCACTGCGTGACGAAGATCATATCCTCGCCCGAGACCTTCCTCTCCTTGACAAGCCCCGCTTCTCCAAGCTCCCCGGGAGAGATGGCGTCAACGGCCCTCACGATCGCGCCGCCGGTCGCACGGGAGAGTTTCTCCATATCGCTCTTCTTGACGCGGCGGGCGGCGAGGATCCCCGACCGTGCAAGGTAGTCCTGGGCGAGGTCATCGATGCCCTTCTGGCAGAAGAGGACGTTTGCGCCGCTCTGGACGATATGGTCGACGATGGACCGAACCATCTCCTCCTCTTCGTCGATGAATCTCTGGAGCTGGTCGGGGCGGCTGATCCTGATCTCGGCATCGACCCCGGTCTTCTTGAACTCGACCGGGGCGTCCAGGAGCAGGATCCTGGCGGCCTCGATCTTTTTGGGCATGCCGGGGTGGACACGCTCCTTCTCGATCACCACGCCGTCGACGATCTCGGAGTCCTCAATGGATCCCCCGACCTTCTTCTCGACCCTGATGTCCCTGTGATCGATGCTTCCGTCCTCGCCCGCGATCATACCGACGGCTTTTACGGCGAGGTCGCTGAGTTTCTCCTTCGCCCCTTCGGCAGCCTTGCCGGTCATGGCGGTCGCTGCGATCTTTTTGAGCACGCCGGTGTCGTCCGCGTTCACCCGCACCGCGTTTTCTTCGAGGATCTCCTGCGCCCTCTCTACCGCCTGCCGGTATCCCTGCGCAATGACGGTCGGGTGGATGTCCTGCTCGATGAGGTCTTCGGCCTGCTTCAAAAGCTCGCCTGCAAGCACGACGGCGGTGGTGGTCCCGTCGCCGACCTCCTCATCAAGGCTGCTGGCCACCTCGACCATCATCTTCGCGGCGGGGTGCTCGATCTCCATCCCCTTCAGGATGGTAACCCCGTCGTTCGTTATCACGACATCCCCGATGGAATCGACGAGCATCTTATCCATTCCCGACGGCCCGATCGTCGTCTTGACCGCGCTTGCGACGGCTTTGGCCGCGGCAATATTTCCCCTCTGGGCGTCGCGCCCCTGGGTGCGCTCGGTCCCTTCCCTCAACACGATTATGGGCTGATCTCCCTGATTCTGTATTGGTTGCATTGGTATCCTCCGGTCTCCTGCAAACGTAGATTTGATATTCTATATAAAACTTTTCAACCCGGGCAGAGAAAATAACCTCTATAGGGGACCTGAATGGCAAAATACCTTTGTTTTAACCCTTATAGGCCTTCTTCATACGCCGGATAGGGGACAACGGAGCCGGGCCGGCATGCCGCGGCAACCTGCGCCCGAAGACAGCGAATCCCGGCATGCAACTCTCCGAACCACCCTGCATCGCCGCCGGCAGCCCGAACGCCTGCCCGATACACGGCGCGCATACCGGGCATGGGAGGCGCTTCGGGGGGCCGGCACCGAGCGCGCACATGCAGACCGGCTCTTGAAGCATCGGGAGCAGTCGGGAAAAGAACGACCGGATTGCATCCCTCATTGAGAAAATCAGGCGCAGCACCGGCAGGGTGCGCCTGAACGGGTGCGGGTGCTTCCTGCCCGGGTAATAGAACGGCCTATCCACGAGGTGGCGGGCTGCCGGGGGGATCGATATGTAAGTTTTTTACCCGCTCGATTCATTGTACAGGCAGGTGTTTCCATGGCTATCGACTGGTATATGGAATTTGTTGAGATAGGCTACCGGCCGGCCCGGGACGAGCTCGTCTGCCTCTTCTACTTCGAGCCCGGGGAGGGGATCGGTCCGGAAGAAGCAATCGGACGGGTCGCTTCCGAGAGCTCGACAGGCACATGGACCACGCTCTTCACCCTCCCGGCGCGCATGCGTGACCTGCAGGCAACGGCATTCGAGATCGACGGCAATTATGCAAAGATTGCATATCCTCTCGCACTCTGGGAGGAAGGCAATGCGGCGCAGCTGCTCAGCGGCATCGCAGGCAACGTCTTTGGGATGAAGGCGGTGAAGAACCTGCGGCTGATAGACGTCACTCTCCCGCAGGCCTACCTCGATCACTTCAAAGGCCCGCACTTCGGGATGGAGGGTATCCGGGATATGATGAAGGTCCGCGGGCGGCCGCTCACGGGTGCGGTCCCCAAGCCGAAGGTCGGCTTCAGCGCCGCCGAGCATGCGGAAGTCGGGTATGAGACCTGGATGGGCGGGTTTAATTTCGTGAAGGACGACGAGAACCTGACGTCCACATCGTTCAACCGCTTTGAGGATCGGGTGGAGCAGCTGGCAAAGATGCGTGATCGGGCGGAGCGGGAGACCGGCGATACCAAGTCCGCCCTGATCAACATCACCGCAGAGACAGAGACGATGAAGAAGCGGGCGGAGGTGCTTGCAGCCCACGGCTGGAACTACGCGATGATCGACGTCGTGGTCGCGGGCACGTCCGGCGTGATGACGCTGCGGGATTACTGCTCGGATCTCGGGCTCGCCATTCATGCGCACCGGGCGATGCACGCAGCGTTTGACAGAAGCGAAAAACACGGGATCAGCATGCAGTTCCTCGCAAAGATGATGCGGCTCATCGGGGTGTCCCAGATACATACCGGCACCGCGGTCGGGAAGCTGGTCGGCACGAGGGAGGAGGCGATGTCCCTTGCCGATATCCTCCGGGAGAAGAAGACGAAGGGAGTGGGCAGAATGACGCTCGATCAGGACTGGGGAGCGATCAGGAGCGCATTCCCGGTCTCGTCGGGCGGGCTTCATCCCGGGCTCGTGCCCGATGTGCTCGACATCTACGGCACCGATCTGGTGCTACTCGTCAGCGGGGGCATCCATGGCCATCCTGAGGGGACGAGGGCCGGCGCCAGAGCCGCCATGCAGGCGATAGAGGCCTGGAGGGATGGCGAGACGCTCGACGAGAAGGCGAAGAGCGCGCCGGAGCTCAAAGGTGCTCTTGAGAAGTGGGGCTACATCAAACCGAAGTGATACGGAGGGCCATCTCGAAACCTCTGCGGAGGCCTGCGGGCCGCGGGCGCGACCTATGAACATCCATGACCGGGTGCAGGCACCCCTGATCCGGTTTTCGCGCCGTCCGTTCCCGTCCCAGTAGAATGGGAGGAGCATCCCGATGGGGGTAGAGACAGGGGAGGGGTCCCCCTGAAGACAGCCTGCGGGAAGCCGCTCATGGAGACAGGACAGACAGCGCGGCCTGAATCTTCGATCTGCAAGGATGAGTTGATTTTCACATAAAATGCGAACTGTTTCTGAAACAGAAGGCTCTCACCACCTGGTTTTTTACTACCCTGTGCACGGCTTCCCCCCGACCATTCTCTTGGGGGAGGGGCGGACGGGGAGGGGGAGACCCCTCCCAGGTCCCCACGGTCCGCTGTACTGCGAGATCCATGAACGACAGAATCCGTGATACTCCAGACCGCTCATGGATTTTCATCAGTTGAGCCTGCAGCCCCCATCGGGGGCTTCATACGCGGTTTCATATGAACATGGGTGGTGAGCGGCATCACCCGCCTTCGGTCCGTATACCTGTTCCCCCGGGATCATGCGGTTTCATGAAAACCCCTCCTTGCCGGGAGGGGATATCCCTTTCAGGGCGATTGCCCGATAACAGCCATATCCGTACATCGCTCGATAACGCTCCATATGGCAGAGAGGTGCTGCCTTTCGGTTGCACCACCGGTATGCAGGGATCCCTGTGACTTCATCAACGCTACTTCTATCAGAGAACCGAAGCGCCGGTCTCCTCGGCGCAGTGCGGATCCCGGGCACCTGAGAGGTGAGAGGCGGCGGATTGCCGGAGCCGTAACTGACGATTATTCTTTTCGTTGAGGCCTGATGGTGTTTCATTCCGGAAGAGCTGCGGCATCTCCAGAGATCGGGCGGACCTACGGCCAATGTTTCACAAACATTAAATACCCTGAAGAAAGCAGAATTCTTTGTTAAATGTTCTAATTTGCCGTTAAACCCCGGAAGAACGTGCCGTTATCGCAGATCGCCATTCTTCGGGGTGCGCACTCCAGAAAATGGGAGAGGCTGCTGGCGGTGCAGCGGTAGATCCGCCCCGAATGCAAATACAAACAGAGTGCAAAGAACTCATGGAGCGCTGCATATGCAGTCCAGTTCAAACAGGGTTGCGAGCCGTACCTCGAGTACCTGTATATCGGCAGCGGCGAGACCGTGACCCGGGATATCTTCCTTGAGGATAGCGATTACGACCCGTATCCCGAGCCTGCCCCGACATGGACGTGGGAGCCGGACCCCACCCATTCGGGTCCCGTATACGCGGCGCCCACCCGCCCCATCTATTAATCCCGTTTTTGGGATGCTCCGGCGGTTCAGGCGCCGCCTGCTACCGCACCCCTATTTTCTCTCCTCCAGAGAGCGCCGGGCGGCCTCGGCGGCCTCGTTGATGGTCCGCTCGAGGTCTTTGCCGGCCTTCCTCGCTTTCCGCTCGATGTGCTCCCGGCCTTCCGGTGTCCCGAAGAGCTGGCGGCCGAGTTCAGCGACGTCGTTGATCGCTCTCCTGACCGACCGGGACGCCCCGTCGATGAGATCGTCGATCGAAGGTTCGGCCTGAACGGGCTTTCCCTCAGGTGTCGCCTCCGGCGGCGCCTCGAACCACCGGCCATCCTTAAAGTAACCCTTCTTCTCACTCATGATAGAAAATATGCGGCTTGATTTAAAAGCCCTCGGTATGCCGGAGATGGCATGGCAGGTGCCGGGAATGGGGAAGCAGGGAGGAGAGCGCCGTTCGCGCGAGGCCCGCAGCATCCGGCAGCCGCAGGTCAATACTTTTGTTATATGCCCCGGATATGCTTCAGGGAGAACGTATGAGCGAAGAACTGAAGAGGAAGATCCGCGAGAGGTGCCGGGCGATGGAGATCCCGCTCGTCGGGATTGCGGATGTGGAGCGCTGGGAGCACCCTCCCATGCAGCCCTGGATGCCCGAAGAGTTCTATCCGCAGTCCATCTTCCCTGAGGCGCGATCGGTGATCGTCATCGGGCTGCCGGTGCATCTCCCGGTGCTCGAGACCGCCCCCTCGATCTACTACCGGGAACTCTACAGGATCATCAACGCCCTGCTGGATCAGTACACATACCGCCTTGCCGGTTTCCTCAATGAGCAGGGGCATCCATCCGTCTTCGTACCGAGGGATGCATACGGGAGTATCGAGGTGCTCCTCTCAAATCCCATCGCGTTCTTCTCCCATCGGCACGCTGCGTTCCTCGCCGGATTGGGCACCTTCGGCGTGAACAATATGATCCTCACACCCGAATACGGCCCGCGGGTGCGGTTCGGCTCAGTATTGACGGCGGCAGCGCTTCCCCCCGATCCGATCCTCTCCCGCCGGCTCTGCACCCGGTGCATGCAGTGTGTCCGGATGTGCCCTTCCGGAGCGCTGGAGGACGAAGACTATCCGGCGGGCCTCACCGACAGGCAGGCCTGCGCTGCCCACAGTGCGGAGCTGAACAGACGGTTCGTCTCCCCCTGCGGCATCTGCATCAAAGTCTGTCCGGTGGGCGAGGATCGGAGGCTGTACAGTCGTGAGGACGCGTCGCTCTACAGGGACAGGGAGGGGCACGAGCAATACCATGACGCATGGGAGCATGTCAGGCGCTACGGCGGCGGGAGCTAGGGCAGGGTTGTGCCTTTGCGGCGATTCAATGCACCGGATTGCAGGCCCTGTTCCCGCCGATATGCGTGGAGATACCCGTAATTCGTTGTATAGAGCTATGAGCGGGAGTAGAACGTGACTATGGCGTTGCCCGACGATCCCCCGCCGGGAAGGGGACGGGCATGAGCGTTTCCCTCCCTGTACAGATGATCCCGGAAGCATCTATGACGCGTTGCCGATGCAGGGGTGAGTGTCCCGGCGATCCGTCCGTACCGAACCGGACGGGGGTGTCCGGCGTGTGGCTGTGTGGGGCAATTTTGGGGTTGCAATCAGGCTTTCGTCGCTCGAACCAATCCGCTCCCGTGCACGGCTTCCTACCGGCCATCCTCTCAGGGGGAGACCCCCTCCCCGCCCCCACCCCCATCGGGATGCCCCCCACGGTCCACAACAACGGGACAGCGGACAAAAAATCGGGTCAGCGGTACCTGCACCCGGCCAAGGGCGTTCACCAGTCGTGCCTGTGACCGGATAGCGGTCTCATACCCATTTTCTGCGGCTCACACCTCCCGGCATGGGCAGCCGATGAGTCTCCGGAAGCCGGCTCATCTCCGATTCTGGCCGTTCTGCGCCATCATCGCGACGGCGGCAAGCGCGCCGGCCGTCAGGCGGCCTTTCTTTGCGACGACCTCGGGGCTCCGGAGCGTGCAGGGGCGGGCCAGCACGTAACTCTCATCAAGGAGATCGAGCCCTCCCCGGGCGAAATCCGGGAGCGACAGCGGCATGGAAGGCATATCGGAAGGGGGTTTGCTCGACACCGGGCAGGCGATGAGGCTGCCGTCCTCCCGGACAGCCACGACGACCGCAGGCCGGATCTTCTGCCCGCCGTCAGGAAAGCGGATGGGCGCAAGGACGACGTCTCCGGCGGCATAGGATCCCATATCAGATGGTATCGGACGAAAAACCGATAAGAGGATCGATCCGGGGAGGAAAGTGGATTACACCCCGACGATCGAGCGGAGCAGATGCCGCACCTGCGCTGTCAGTTCGCACTGCGGGTCGAGCTCGAGCGCCTTTTCTGCGCATTGCAGCGCATCATGATATCTCCCGTCCTGGTAGAGAACATTGCATTTCAGGCTCCATCCTGCGGCGAACTGCGGGTCGAGCTCGAGCGCCCGGTCAAAGCAGGATAATGCCTCGCCTCCACGGCCAAGGGCGTGCAGAGCGCCGCCTTTCAGGCACCAGGCACGGGTGTCGTCCGGGTTGACGGAGAGCGCCCGGCTGTAGCAGGCGACGGCCTTCCCGTACTGCTGCCGGGTAAAGAACGAGTACCCCAGATCGATCCATGCCGGGGCGAACTGCGGGTCGATCTCGATGGCCTTCTCATAGCAGCCGACGGCTTCCTCCATACGATCCGTGGCCACGAATATCCCGCTCTTATTGTACCACGCGATGGCGGAGTCCGGATTGAGCTCGAGCGCCCGGTCGAGGCAGTCGAGGGCTTCCTGAAGCCGATTCCGCCTCCGGTACAGCATGCCCCTTGAGATCCATGCCGGGGCAAACCGCGGATCGATCTCAAGCGCCCTCTCCCAGCAGGCAAGGGCCTCCCGATCCCTGCCTAAAAGATCGAAGAAGACTCCCTTATTGTTCCACATCTTCGCGTTCATTGGATCGAGCGCGAGGGCCTGATCGAAACAGGCAAGCGCCTCATCGAATCTGCCCTCCCTCGCCAGGGCGATCGCCTTCCTGGACAGTGCCATATCATGGTTCCGATCACGCCCGAAAGCCGGCCTGTCTCTGTCTTCCCATCCAAAGAACCTCCCCGGAATTCTCATCACTGGTAATTCCCCCATGGCTCACGCTACCAATAGCGCAACTACCATATAACAGTTCCCCCGGCCTGCCGGAATCGCGACAGGGGGCTGCTGCCGCCGTTACACCTTTTCAATCCGGATCCGCCGCGCCCCCCTGACACCCCGCAATACCGCCGCATCGCCCCGGATCGCTCCCACCGGATTCACCGCACTCGCGGGCACCGGGCGGTCATCGGTGCTCATGGGTGTGCGGCCAAAGAAGATGGCGAGAGCCCTGCCCGGCGGCCAGTAGCCGATGTCGCCTGCGTTCACCCGGGTGGTGGCGGTCTCGTCGGGCGGCAGGGACACCGGTATCTCGAAGTACAGCTCGTCGCCCCACACATGCGGCACCGCCTCTATCGGGAGGATGCGGGCGATCGCTTCCGCACAGGGGGTATCGGAGAGCTCCGCCTCGAGCACCAGGTCTTCGATGATGATCCTGATCGGCGTTCCCATAACGGTCTCCTGGCAGTGTTCTTCATCTTCGTATGCACCTGCCGGGACTCAAGCCTTTCGATCACCTCGAAAGGCTGCCTGCCGACCGGAGAGCATATGGGCCTTCCATGCGATACTGCTCCTGAGCAGATCGGGATGCCGGCACGAAGGAGAGGGGGAGGCGCTCCCGCCCGTGCGGCGATCCGCAGGGATATCAACAGGCGATCCGGCCATGAAACTCGGCGTATTATTCTCCGGAGGGAAAGACTCCCTGTTTGCCTGCCACCGGGCGATGCAGAAGGAAGAGGTCGCCTGCCTGATCACCGTCGTCTCCCGAAACGAGGAGAGCTATATGTTCCACACCCCGAACGTGCGGCTTGCGGCACTGCAGGCAGAGGCGGCGGGGCTGCCCCTTGTCGAGGTGGAGACGGCGGGGGAGCAGGAGGCGGAGCTTCTGGACCTGAAGCGGGCCATCCTCCTGGCAAGGGACAAGTACGCCGTCGAGGGGATCGTGACGGGCGCCATCCTCTCGGTCTACCAGGCGACCCGGATCCAGAGGATCTGCGATGACCTCGACCTCTGGTGCTTCAACCCGCTCTGGCACGCAGACCAGGAGGCGTACATGGAAGAACTGATCGGCGGGGGATTCTCCGTCCTGATATCGGGCGTCTATTCCTACCCGTTCGATGATTCGTGGCTCGGCAGGATGATCGACAGGGAAGCCCTCGACGAGCTTCGGGCGATCGCCGAAAAATGCGGGATTACCCTGACCGGCGAGGGCGGTGAACTCGAGACGTACGTCCTGGACGCGCCGTTCTTCCGGAGGCGGATCGAGGTGGAGCGGGCGTCCCGAACCTACCGGAACTACCGCGGTACGTACCGGATAGAGCAGGCAAGGCTGGTGGAGAAGTGATCGGGATCGTCGACCTCTGCTACAGGAAGGACTCCCTGAGTGCCTACGAGTTCGTCGCGCCGATTGTGCGCATCGTGGAGCGGAAGGGATTGCCCTGTGCCGTCACCCACCACTCGGAACTCGGGGCAGGCGGCCCTGCCGGTGCAGACGGCGTGATCCTCTGCGGCACGGCGCTGAAAGACGACCGATACATCCGGCATGCCGATGCATTCGGGTGGCTGGCGGCAGGGGAGGTGCCGGTGCTCGGCATATGCGCCGGGATGCAGGTGATCGCAACGGTCTTTGGCGGCGAACTTGAAAGGGGGAGCGAGATCGGCATGACCGAAGTCCGGGTGGTGAAAGCGGATCCGCTCTTCTCCGGCATGGACGGTTTCATGGCATACGAACTGCACAACCGCGCTGTCCGGCCGCCCGGGTGCTTTGACGTGCTCGCGGTATCGGCAGACTGCATCCAGGCAATGCGGCATGCCTCGCTGCAGGTATACGGCGTGATGTTCCACCCGGAGGTCAGGAACGAATGGGTGGTGGAGAGGTTCGTGCAGGCCTGTACCGGCCGGGGGAACTCAGCCGTCTGAATCCTTTCGTTTTGCAAGCGCTCTGATGAGATTGTCGGCGCCCGCGAACCCGACCGTCTTCTGGCTGCCGTGCATGATGTCGAGATGCTCTATCCCGAGCGCCGCAGCGATCGGCCGTTCGAGCATCCCGCCGACGATGAGGTCGACGTGTCGCTCCTTGAGCGCCTGGACGATCTCCTCCTGCTCGGGCTCGATCAGCACCGCACACTCCGCTCCGACCAGCGCCTCCAGCCTGCTCTTCGTCTCTGCATCGAAGTCGACCACGATCACGGCCGGTTCGCTCCCGTGTTCCAGTAAGAAGCGGGTCATCGATAGCGCCCGGGTGGGGCCGCCGATTACCGCCACCCTCCGGTGACGGAGGGGCGCTGCATGCTGCGGAGGCATGTCGGCGGTGTCGACGCCAGCGGCGATGCCGAGCGCCTCCGCGACATCTTCGAGGAAGCGGTGGGTGGCGGCATGCCCGATGGGGAGCTCCTCGGTGATATAGGGCGTATTGCACTTCTCAAGGAGGCACTCCGCCGCCTCCTTCCCTGCCGGTTCGCAGACCAGGATGTTCAACGCCGCTGAACCCATCGATCTGATCTCGGCAAGAGTGGCGTTTGCAGTCAGTACGGCATTCACCCGGACCCCGATCAGCCCGAGAATTCGCCGGAGCTCCCTGAGATCGGGGCCGCCGCGCAGCAGGCCGATGAGATTGACGGCCCGGGGATCGACGGTCTGTGGTCTCTCCACGAGCTCTTCGACCAGCCTCTTCAGCGTCTCGGAGTAGCCCGTCCTGAAATCGCCTTCAAAACCCCCGGATGCGATCCCGATCACCCGGGCATCTGTTGTTGCGTCCTCCGCTATCCTCTCGACGTCCTCCCCGATGATGCTCGAGGCGCAGCAGGAGAGGACTGCAATCACCTCCGGACCGAGTTCGGAGTCGAGCTCCTCGATCGCTTCCTTCAGCTTCTCTTCGGCGCCGAAGATTACGTCGTTTTCGTCCAGGCACGTCGAATAGATCTGCGAGGGGCGGTCGCCCCGCATGCCCAGAATGTAGTTGATATGATACACGCAGCCTTTCGGCCCGTGTACAAGTATTACGCTCTTCTTAATCGAACTGAGCGCTTTAATCGCCCCGAAAAGCCTGCATGTTCCCCGGGGGATCCTCACTGCCCGTGTTGTCATATGTGGCTGCCTCTATTGCGGCGTCACCTATAGATCCGCACGGCAGCAGCATAAGGGAATCGGCCGCCAAGATCCGGGTGCAGGATCAACCTGCCATGCCCCCGCTGTGCAGGCCATCCGGATCACCGTCTCCTTTCGCCTTCACGGTGATAGGGGACCGGTATGTACTCCACCGAAGGCCGCCGCGGCATTGCCTGCGGGAAGAGATCCATGAGTCTATGGATCTCGGGGGGGATGCCGGTGGAGACCGGAAGTCCGATACGCCGGGCTTCATCGAGCGTGATCGGGTAATCGTGAGTCCATCGCCCCTCCGTCAGCATGGTGGCGATCCTCTCCGCATCCGAATCGTCCATCGTTCCGGCAAGCATACCCTTGAGAAACTCCCGGACCTGATTCTGCGCCTTCTGGGCCATGTCGGAGAGGATGAGCGTTTTATCGTCGATATCCTTCGGCTCCTTCTGGCGGCGGACCTTCAGGATGGATGCAGCCGGATAACCTCCCAGCTGGGGATCGACCGGTCCGAGAACGGCGTTTTCATCCATGATCACCTCGTCCGCCGTCAGGCAGATGAGCGTCCCGCCCGACATCGCGTAGTGCGGAACGAAGACCGTTACTCTGGCCGGGTGGCGCTTGAGGGCCATTGCAATCTGTTCGGACGAAAGCACGAGGCCTCCCGGCGTATGGATGATGAAGTCGATCGGCATGTCGCCGGGCGTAAGCCGGATGGCCCGGAGTATCTCTTCCGAATCGTTGATATCGATGTAACGGACAAGGGGAATGCCGAGGAAGCTCATCCTCTCCTGGCGGTGGATGAGCGTGATCACCCGGGAGCCCCGTTTCTCTTCGAGACTTTTCAGTACCTGCAGACGCCTGGCCTGCGTGAGCTTCTGCTGGATCACGGGCAGGACGGCAATAGCGACAAGAAACAGCAGCAGGATAGTCCAGATATCAATCGTCCACATATCGGCCACCGGATCGTCCCCCCGGACACCGTCAGATATATCCGGAAGGATAAAGACATTGTCCCGGGGTGCGGGTGGGGCAGCAGCAGGGATCGTGGACCGGATGCAGGTATCACGGATCCGTTCCAGCGGGCCATGGAAAATTTCGGGATACGAAGGTCGATGTGTATGCTGCCGATGAGCTCATCCTAAAACCGCCCATGAAGCCCCCGGAAGGGGCTGCAGGCGCAACGGATGGAAATTTTTACGAAGAAAACAGGCAGAAGGCCCCCCACTTTAGTGGGGGGATGAATGCCGTCCATCGATAATCATATTACGCACCGCGGCGTATAAAACTATAATGCGTAAGGCATGTCGGTATCGACTCTATCCCTCAAAGTCTCAGACGACTCTGCTTGAGCAGACGCTTGAGATCTGTCGGTGGGTCTATAACGATACGCTCGCATTGCGAAAGAACGCATGGGA
>JAHKLN010000120.1 GCA_020854755.1 Methanomicrobiaceae archaeon
GCTCCCCACCCCCATGAAGATGCCTCCCACGGTCCACTGAATGGGGATGGTCTGCGAAAACAGAACACCGGGTATCTGTGCAGAGTCAAGTATTTTCATCGGTTGAGGCTGTAGCCCCCTTGGAGGATTCATAGGCGTTTATATGACCATGGTTGGTGAGCTGCATCACCCACCGCCGTTCTGTATGCCTGTGACCTTCGGGACTCATGCCGTTTCATGCAGCCGCCTTCACGCCGACTCCGGAGAATCCGCTGGTATGATCCTTGAATAAACCTATAAATCTCCGGCATCCATACTCTGCAGGAGACAATCTCATGGCAGAATTCAACCTTGAAAAGTCGGAAAAAAATGATCTGCGGCGTGCTGAACTCCTCGGAAAGGTCGTACATCTCAAGGACCTTGTGCAGTACCAGGACGGCACTGTTGCGAGCCGGATGATCGTTAATCGGAAAGCGGGAAGCATCACACTCTTCTCTTTTGACGAGGACGAAGGGCTCTCCGAGCATACGGCGCCGTTCGATGCGGTGGTCACCATCCTGGATGGGGAGTGTGAGGTCTGGGTCGCCGGGGAGACCTCCCTGATGAAAGAGGGAGAGACGATCATCTTCCCGGCAAATATCCCGCACGCCCTGTCTGCAATCACCCGATTCAAGATGATGCTGGTGATGATCCGGGAGTAGAGGCGGCCTGCGATGAGAACGATGGCTGTGCCTGCTCGATCTGCGGTGGGAAGTGATCCCCGTCCCCACCCCGATCCACTGGATCGCGCCAATCCGGTACGACCGGCCCTGGGATGTCTCCATCCGGCTTTATGATCTGTATCGGCTGCGCCGGTGTGCGGTAACGGCCCTGCCCGGGCTTCGGATGATCGTCTCCATCGCAGGCGCAGAGCAGATGCGCCTTTTGGCGCAGGGCAGCGGAATGACAGGCTGACAGGCTCGATCGGAAAATTATTTGCGCACTTATATACTCCTGTAGAGATAACTCCGGAACTCGCGGCGAGTCGGAGATCGCCTGTTCCGCCGGGATAGAAGCCTATCCAGGGCAGCAGTGCCGGGTTTTGATGACAGGAGATGAGCGTGCAGCCATGAACGTCCTTGCTGTCGCCGATACCGTCATCATCCTCTTCATCCTGATGGCGGTCGGGTACGCCGCCCTCTGGACGGGCATCCTTGATACGGCAACGACGCTCCGGCTCAGCCGTTTCCTGCTCAACGTCACGCTTCCGGCGCTTCTCGTCGCATCCATGCAGCTGCCCCTCACCCTTGACCTGATCGCCGGTATCGAGGGGGTGCTGCTGGTATCGGTCGGGTACTATGCCGTCGCGTTTCTTTCTGCATGGATCGTCCCGAGAGCGCTGCAGAGCCCGCCCGCCGAAGAGGGGGTCTACCAGTTCACGCTCGTCTTCTCAAACGTCGCTTTCATGGGCTTTCCCGTTGTAGAGAGCCTGCTCGGGGGCGAGGCGCTCTTCTATGCGGCCGTCTTCAACCTGCCCTTCAGCGTCCTGATCTTTTCCGTCGGGGTGCTGATGATGACTGCGGGCAGAGACCGCCGCAGGCGCTTTGACGCCTGGCTGCTGATCAACCCGGGTATCGCCGCCTCCCTGATCGGGGTCGCGCTCTTCCTCGCATCGGTGCGGATCCCCCCGCCGTTCATCGGCGCGATCGAGATCCTGGGCGGCATGACCACGCCGCTTGCGATGGTCATCGTCGGTGCCATGCTCGCCACGTTCCCGGCAGGGGATATGGTGAAGAACCGGAAGGTCTTCCTGGTGAGCGGGATCCGCCTCCTGGCCATTCCGGCCGCCCTCTGGCTCATCCTGACACCGCTCCTGCCGGATCCCCTGATCCTGAGCGTCGTGATCCTGCTTGCCGCGATGCCGGCGGCGGCAAACAGCGTCCTCTTTGCCGGGGAGTACGGGTCGAGCCCGGAGCTCGCGTCGCAGGTCGTCTTCGTCACCACCCTCGGGTCGATCGTGACGATACCGCTCGTGGCGGTGCTCTTCGTGTAACTCTCACTGCGAGAGCGCACGGACGAACCGGTCCCGGATCTCTGCCGGCGAGAGCGGGACGTTTGCCACCGGCGCGTTGCCGGGCCTGATCACGACGTGGAGAAACCGCGGCCCCCTGCCGCGCTCCTTCCAGGCACGCCGGATCTCGCCTGCCGTCTGCGCCTTCGCGGTCGCGGGAAACCCGGCGGCCACCGCCAGCAGCTCGAGGTCGACCTGCGCATAGGCGCCGGTCAGCTGATTGCCGGTGCTGCCGAACGCCCCGTTGTCCAGGCAGACGATCGTGAGATTCTCCGGCCCTTCTGCCGCGATCACCGGGAGGATCGCGCTCCCGAGCAGGCTGCCGTCCCCGTCGAGCACGACGACGTCCCTTTCGGTTCGCAGCGCAAGCCCCAGGCCGATCGGGGAGGCCTGCGTATAGCTT
Organism: Methanomicrobiaceae archaeon; assembly: GCA_020854755.1. Classification (GTDB taxonomy): domain Archaea; phylum Halobacteriota; class Methanomicrobia; order Methanomicrobiales; family Methanoculleaceae; genus JAHKLN01. Next base: position 2,433 of record JAHKLN010000120.1, read on the forward strand.
CCGAGCATGTAGAAGTTCAGCGCCCGATCCCGGGCCGCGTAAAGCTCCTTTGAGGGGACGCCGATGTTTGCAACGACCGCCTCGCCGTCGAGCAGGGGGGCGATCGCCCGGATCGCGTCGTAGCGGGTCATCTCCGGCTCGCGGATCCCCCGGCAGTACTCCACGGCAACCACCCTGCCCCGCGGCGGGAGGGGCTGTTCCCCCTCCGGGCATATCAGATCGCCGCCCTCCCAGAACGATGGGGTGATCAGCCCCACATGCGGCCGGCAGTGGTCGTACGCGTCCGATACGACCAGATCGATCAGGTGATCCTCCTCAGGCCGCCGGATGACCGTATGCGGGATCCCGAGCGCTTCAAGCACCCCGGGCAGGGCGCGGTTGAACGGCACCTGCGCCGGGATCTGCTCCTTCTCGACGCCCCGCCAGCTCGCGAGGACGGGCAGCGGCAGCCCGTAGGTCACGGTAAGGGACATAATCGCGTTTAAGGAGTTTCCGAGCCCCGAGCTCTGGATGTGCATCGCCGGCCTCCCCCCTGCAAGGGCGAGGCCTGCGGAGAGGCCGACGCCGTCCTCCTCCCGCAGGAGGTTCACCGCATGGAAGCGCTCCGGGATCCTGGCGCAGAGATCCTTCGTTCTGTCGCAGGGAAGGACCGCCACCGTATCGATCCGCTGCCCTGCGAGCCGGTCGAGCACGCAGCCTTCATGCATGGGCCTTCACCCAGCCCTCGATCTCGCACCGGACCGCGTCCAGGGGAGTGCTCGCCCCGACCCGGAGATACGGCGGAATCGCATGGATCGTATGGTCTTCCCGGATCCGCTCGTAGCCGCCGCCGGTGACGTTTAAAAGAACGGTCTCTGCCGGATCGATGCCGCCCGCCTCCACCGCCTGCAGGAGGGACGCGATGCAGACCGAGGCCGCAGGGTCGAGGTCGATCCCCTCGAGATCGACAAACGCCCGCTCGGCGCTCCGGGCCTCGTCGTTCGTGACGGCGTACATCATCCCCCGGGTTGCCGACAGCGCATCGTAGACGCCGCCTTTCACCGAGTACGGCGGGTTGCGGTTCGTCAGCACATCGGAGTAGACCGCCGATACGGCCGCCCGCGCATCCGGCATATCCCGGGGCAGGATGGTATCCCTCCCCTCCCGCCAGGCGAGCACCATCGGGATGAACGGGATGTTCTGCGAGAGATGGAGCTCCGGACGGGCCGTGCCGAACCGTCCGTCGCCGATCAGCCGCTCCGCCGCTTCCCACGCAGCGATGCCGCCGGTGCCGCTTCCGACCGCCTGGAAATAGTATGCAGGCAGCCTGCCCGCGGCAAGCGCTCCGTCGAGCAGCACCGTGCCCATCCCGTCCCGCCGGGCCACGTTCTTCACCCCGCCCTCGGCCGCCACACCCGGGAGCGTGCAGATCCGGTTCCCGAACTCGATCGCATCGGTATAGTCGCCATTCACCGCAATCAGGCAGACATGCTCCGCCCGCTCCGTCGTCCAGATCCGTTCCGCCGATGCTTCCGGCACCACGACGATCACCGGAATGCCGGTCAGCGCCGAGACCTGCGCGAAGGCCCGGCCCGTATTGCCGGCAGACGACACCTGCAGGACTCCCGACCCCTTCTCCCGGAAACGCTGCACGGTCGGCAGCGCCTCGAGCTCCTTGAACGAGCCGGTCCGGATGCAGGCATCACGCTCGGGCCAGTAGCCGCTGAAGGTGACATAGAGGTTATTCAGCCCGAATTCCCGCGCGAAGGCCTCGCTTCTGTAGGTGACCGGGCCGGCATCGACCGGCAGCGGGCGCTCCACCGGGAGCCAGTCGATGAACCGGAAGATGCCGGGGAGGGCCTTTATATCGAGCTGCCTGCTCCGGTAGTATGCCCGGATCAGCGAGTTGCAGCCTTCCATCGGGCAGTTTACCGTGTAGTGGTCGGGAAACTGCGACCCGCACCCCAGGCACTTCAGCACGTACTTCTCCATCCTCTGCCTCCCCCTACAGGAGCGAGAACCGCCCGTCCAGCATCCGTTCTTTCAGGTCCCGGCAGATTGCGAGCGCCCGCCCCCGATCCGACTGCCGGAGCGTGATCGGCACCTCCCGCCCGGCGATCGGGAGGGTGCCGAGATGGCAGGAGTAGACGCCGCCCGGGCAGGCGGCGACGCAGGTGCCGCAGGCGTAGCACCGGTCCCGGTCGATCCCGCCCCCCGGGGCGGCGGCCCTGCCCGGGCAGGCGGCAGCGGCCGCGCAGGGCTCGCACTCGATGCAGGCATCGGGATCGACCGAGACCGCCGGATCTGTATCTCTCCAGACCCGGGCGTAGGTGCTCTCCGCAAAGGGGAGGCGGTCGTTGATGTCTGCGATCGGGAGGGGGATCGCCTCGTCCAGGATGGAGAGCGCAGCAATCTGCCGATCATCGAGGACCGGGATCGGGACGGCGACGCTCGTCCAGCATTCAGGCCCGCCAGAGGTGACAAAACCCCCCATGTAGGCCGGGTTCATCCCCGCCATATCGGCAAACGCCCCGAGGTTCGGCTTCTCATCCGTGCTCCGGGTGCCCTCGCCCATCACGCCGCCCGCCGCCCCGTTGAGCAGGATCCGCCTGCCGGCGCGGATCGTCGTCATATGAGGATCGTTTTCGAGCGGGTTGATCTCGCCGCACCCGCTCACCGAGGCCTCCAGGCACGGCCCGCGGAGGCCGAGGACCGAAAAGATCGTCGGGACCGTGGTGGACCGACGGTTCACCATCGCAAGGTAGTTCCGGTAGGCGCTCCGGGTCGTCATCATCCGGGCAAACGGGATATCCTCACGGGTGACCGTCCGCTCGATCCTGCCGGCATCAGTCTCTGCAATCACCTCCACCTCCCGTCCCGCCACGATATCGCAAAAGAGGTGGCCACCGCCGTACTCAGCGCCGCCGTGGGCGGTGGCGTAGACGATGAGATCGGCCAGGCCCAGCCGTTCGTTCGGGCACGGGCCCACAAACCCCGGCACCTTGTTCAGCCAGATCCGGCTCGCCCGCGTAAAGCGCCCGCGTTCTGCGAGCGGGATCGAAAAGATCGCGGCGGTGCCCGACATCACCCCGCAGGTGCCGCAGGTGACGACATCCACGTCGGCGGCGGCGAACCGCTCGCCCTCCCGCACCCGCGCCTTGAACTCCTCTGCGGTCAGGACGACCGCCGTACCGTCCTCGACCTTCTCCCGGATGCCGTAGAGTGTCTTCATATCCTGATATCCTCGATCCTCACGTGGGTGCCGCCTGATTTCTCGAGCACCATATTCACGACGCCCGTATGCGAGAGGTTCATCATGCAGTAGGAGGGAAGAAACCGCTGCCGCAGCCCGAAGACCGGTGCTCGATGCACCGTCCGCGCAAATCCCTCAAACCCGATGACATGGTAGGCCTCCACGTCCTTAAACTCTCTGTCCCGCGAGTACTGCGGGCCCACGATGAAGCAGGTGAGGACGCCGGTGACCGGGTTTGCCCGGATCACCCGGAGCACGTGCTGGACCGGGCAGCCCTGCCCCATCGGCCGCCCGACGACGATCTCGCCCGCCCCGATACCCCACCGCTCCACGAGATCCGGGCGGAAGGGGAGGACGATCTTTCGCGCCGAGACCTCACCGGGGAGCGGCTCCAGGATGAAGTCGTACTCCTGCCCCAGGATGTCGCGCTCGCCGTAGCGGGCTTCCAGAGGAGGCATCTCGATCGTTTCCCGGGAGAAGAACGGGCAGTCGGCGTACGCCTTCCTCCCGAGCTCCACCTCCCGGAGAAACGCATCGCAGGTGCTCGCGCCGCAGGCGCCGCAGTCCTTTCCCGGCGGCCTCCATTCCATATCAGTCACCGCGGTAGAGGTAGTCCGCCCCTTCGAGCTTTCTGATCACGCCGAAGTGCTGCTGCCACCCGATCTCCTTCTTGCCGATGCAGATTGTGCAGACCCCGAGCGGCGGAGCGCCCCGCAGCACGATCGACTCCGGATTCTCGATCTCCGGGAAGGCGTTAATAGCGCGGAGCAGGTAGCGCATCCCGGTCCCCTGCACGGCGTTCGTCTCGACGATATCGAGCGCGGCGCTCACCTCACGGATCCGCTCGCGGAAGACCTCTTTCTCCGCCTGCGAGACGAGATCGATCCTGGTTACCACGGCGATATCGGCGAGTGCAAGCATCGCACCCATCTTGAGCGGGGTGTTCGTGCCGCTCACCGCGCTCAGCACCACGATCCCGAGCGACTGGGTCGTATAGGGGGAGCAGCGGAGGCAGAGGCCGGCGCTCTCGACGATCAGGAGATCGGCGGCATGCTCCTCCGCCCATGCAATCGCATCGCTCATCACCATGATGCCGGCATGATCCGGGCAGAGATCGCCCGAGTAGATCTTCTTCGTCGGGATGCCGAACTCCGCCGCGAGCTCCTCGTCCTCAAACGCCCGCACGACGTCGATCTTCATGTACGCAATCGCCAGGCGATCGCGCATCTGCCCGATGATCTGCCTGATGACCGCCGTCTTCCCGGCGGACGGGGGGCCGGCGGCGATGACGAGCTTCATGCGCTGACCGGCGCAGTGAACGTCTCGCCGGCGCGGATCCGCTCCCGCATCCTGCAGATGATATCGTCCAGCCTGATCGCCTCGTCGAGCGCTTCCCGTTCGGAGTCGCCGGGCTCGATCACCTTCTCGACCGATCCGTCCCTCATCACGATCCTTCTCTTGGAGAGGAGCGAGACCAGGGGATCGTGGGTGACGAAGATCACCGCCTTCCCGTACCGCTTCAGCGTCTCGATCACCCTGCCCTTGAAGATCCCGGCGCTCTCCACCTCATCAAGGAGGATGATCGGGGTGTTGCTGATGACGATCGCGTCGGCGACCATCAGGGAGCGCGTCTGCCCCCCGGAGAGGGAGGTCATCTTCATATCCCCCCGTATCTTCTCCCCGGTAAACTCGTTTGCAAGGTCGATCGTCCTCTGGACGACCGTCTCGTCCTCGATCTTCCGGGAGCGCAGGTGCATCAGGAGAAACTCCCGGACCATGAGATCGGCCAGGCACTTGGTGTGCTGGGTGATCAGGGCCACGGGTTTCTGTGCCGGATCGCGGACAAACTCCTCGGGCGGCTGCCTGCCGTTCACGAGCACGGTCCGCCCGGTCACCGTATCGTTCTGGGCGAAGATCTCGATGTCGTTTACAAGCGCGCTCTTGCCGGAACCCGTCGGGCCGACGATGGAGATCGTCTCACCGGGCCTGATGGTGATCGCATCGAACCGCTCGGGCTCTCCCTGTTTGTTCCTGCCGGGCAGGATCGTAATCTCCCGGATCGCCTCAGGGCACATAGCAGCATAATGCACGGCTGAATTCATAATGCTTTCCACTTAGAGGTGTGGAATTAGTCAAATAGTAAAGATTATTATATTTTTACACTACTAAAGTAGTAGTAATGTTCTCAAAACGCATCTTCGAGACCGACTTCCGGACGGCGCTCGAGCAGGAGCTGCAGCGGCAGGACATGAGCATCCGGGAGCTTGCGGAGAAGGCGGAGATCCCGGTCGCCACCCTGTACAAGATCACGTCTGGGAGAGCGGATCCGCGCCTCTCCACGGTAAGAAGGATCGTCGCCGTGCTCGAGCCGCGGGAGAAGAACTTCATCGCCGTAATAGCGGCAAAATTCCTCCTCGACGAGCTCGACAACCGGGACATACCGGTGGAGGGCGGCGAGACCTACCGGATAAAGGGATACTCGGCAAACTCCATCGAAGAGTGCATCGTCGCCGCCGTCTGGGCCGAGAAGGAAGGCGCTCTCGGGATCATCTGCGCCCCTATCCTGGCCCCCATCGTGGAGAAGATCGTCGATCTCCCGGTCGCCATCATAAAGCCGCGGAAGCGGACGCTGATGGAGGCGATTGAGACGATCGCCCGCCGGATCAGCTGACCGGATCAGGGGCGGCCGCCGTTCTTTCGCAAACCTTTATTCGTTGCCCCGGAAAGAGGAACACCATGGAGCCGTCACCTGATACCGGATCCGCCGACCCTGCCGGGTACTACCGGCCGGATCCCCGCTACCGGCAGGAAGCCTGGCTGAAAGACTACAGCGCGGCCTACGAATCCTTCCTCGCCGACCGGGAGGCGTTCTGGGAAGGGGTCGCCGGCGAGCTCGACTGGTATGCCCGGTGGGATGCGGTCTGTAAATGGGACTATCCGAACGCCCGCTGGTTTGTGGGCGCAAAGGCGAACATCACCGTAAACTGCCTGGATCGCCACCTGGCAGGCGGCAGGGCAGATAAAACGGCGCTCCTCTGGAGAGGGGAGGGGGGCGAGGAGCGGAGGTTCACCTACCGGGAGCTCGCCACCGCCGTGAACCGGTTTGCAAACGGCTTAAAAAGCCTCGGCGTGCAGAAGGGCGATCGGATCTGCATCTACATGCCGCTCGTCCCCGAACAGATCGTCGCCATGCTCGCCTGCGCCCGGATCGGCGCCGTCCACAGCGTCGTCTTCGGGGGGTTCGGATCTGCGGCCCTCGGTACCAGGATCCGGGATGCGGATGCAACCCTCGTCATCACCGCAGATATCGGCCTGCGGCGGGGAAAGGTCATACCGCTCAAAGAGATCGTGGACGAGGCGCTGCAGAGCGCGCCCGGTGTCGAGCGCACAATCGTGCTCCGCAGGGCGGATCCGCCGATGTCCCTTTCGCCCCGGGAGGTGGACTTTGGCAGCCTCATGGAGGCGGGAGGAGCGGACTGCCCGCCGGAGGTCATGGATGCAGAAGATCCCCTCTTTATCCTGTATACGAGCGGCACGACCGGAGCGCCGAAGGGGATCGTGCATACCTGCGGCGGGTACATGGTGGGGACGTACTATACGGCAAAGACCGTCTTTGACATAAAAGACCGGGACCTGCTCTGGTGCACCGCCGATCCGGGCTGGATCACCGGGCACAGCTACGTCGTCTACGGCCCGCTCGCCGCCGGGGCCTCCGTCCTGATCACGGAGACCACTCCCGACTACCCGGATCCCGGCGCCTGGTGGAAGATCGTGCAGGACTGCGGGGTGACGATCTTCTACACGGCGCCGACCGCGATCCGGATGTTCATGCGGTTCGGGGAGAAATGGCCGGAGCAGTACGACCTCGGCTCATTGCGCATCCTGGGGTCGGTCGGGGAGCCGCTCAACCCCGAGGCGTTCGAGTGGTACTACCACGTCATCGGCGGCGGATGCTGCCCGATCGTCGATACCTGGTGGCAGACCGAGACCGGCATGATCATGATCACGACGATGATCGGCGAACCGATGCGCCCCGGGTATGCGGGCAGGCCGATACCGGGCGTCGAGGCGGCGGTCGTCGACCGGGAGGGGCGGCCCGTGCCGCCGGGAAAGAGCGGGTTTCTGGTCATCACCGGGCCGTGGCCCGCGATGCTTAGGACCGTCTACAGAAACGACGAGCGCTACCGGGAGTACTGGCATACCATCCCGGACTGCTACACGACCGGCGATCTTGCCGTGCAGGAGGAGGACGGGTACATCATGGTGCTCGGGAGGGGGGACGACCTGATCATCGTCAGCGGCCACAACATCGGCACGGCGGAGGTGGAGAGCGCCCTCGTCGCGCACGAGGCGGTGGCCGAGGCGGCGGCGATCGGCAAGCCGGATCCGATCAGGGGGAACACCGTCAAGGCGTTTGTGATCCTGATCGAGGGGCAGACGCCCGACGAGCGGCTGACGCGGGATCTCCAGGCGCTCGTCCGGCGGATGGTCAGTCCGGTCGCCGTGCCGTCGGAGATCGAGTACGTGGACGCCCTCCCGAAGACCAGGAGCGGCAAGATCGTCCGCCGCGTCTTAAAAGCGCGGGAGCTCGGGATCGATCCCGGCGATATCTCAACGCTCGAGGTGTGAGCCGCTGCCGGGGTGGAGCAGCCGTTTCCGCTGCGCGATCCGGTAGCCCGATACGACGGCGATCGAATCGCCAAACTCCCCATCAAGCTCCGGATCGCCGCTGTCCACGTAGAGTGCCGGCGTCCCTGCAAGCTTCTGGGGCGTGGCGACGACGATGACGCTGCCGACGCCCGCCCGCCTCACCACCGCAGGGCTGATCTGCTGGTTTCCCCTGCCGAGCACGAACCCCTGCGCGCCTATCGGGCTGACAACGATCTTTACGCGCTCCTCCGGATCGATCAGGGCGCAGAGCGTCTGCTCGTCGGCGTCCCGCGCCACGAGCCGCCCGTTCCTGACGGCATCGACCCCGAGCAGCGTCTTTGCGAGCCCGAGATGCCCGACGATATGCGCCGTCGTGCTCCCTGCGCCGAAGATGTAGAGGGTATCGGGCATCATGATCTCGGCGATGAACCGGGCGATATCCTCCTTCGCCCGCTCTTCGTCGTGATGCTCGAAGACCTGCTTGCTCCCCTGCGTCCGTTCCGGCAGGTACGGCACCCGGGCAAACCCGTAGAGCCTTGTCGCAAGGCTGCCGCGCCGGTAGGCCCCCTCGTCCACGTCCAGCACCTCGGAGTCCCGGCACCTGAGTTCCGCCCCGTTCCTGATGAGATCGGCTGCGGCCGCGGGATTGACGGCAAAGACGGCCGAGTACATCTTCACTCCCGCAGGAATGCCCAGGATCGGCAGCGTGCTCCCGACCGCGTCAAAGACGTCCCGCGCCGTCCCGTCCCCGCCGCAGAAGACGATCAGTTCGACCCCGGCCCCGGAAAAAGCCCTGCAGGCGCGTCTGGTATCCTCCGCCGTGCTCGCATCCGGAGCGCGGTGCAGGACCGTATACCGGGTGATCCCGGCGGCATCAAGAGTCGCCTGCCCCATCGCCCCGGAACAGGTGCACCAGTCGATGTCTTCGCCCGCAAGGAGGGAGAGCGCCCGTCCGGCCCGCGTCGCTGCTTTCGGGGCGGCACCGCGGCGGATCGCCTCGTCGAGCGCCCCGTCGGTGCCCTTCAGCCCGACGGCGCCGCCCATGCCGGCGATCGGGTTAACCAGGAACCCGACCTTCTTCGCCATCGCATCCTCCTGCATCCTGATCTCTCCTGCGGGCGGCGCAGAGCCCGGATACGTATGCGTGCACCTCCCGCACTATCGCCTCCTTATCGCCCATATGCTCCTCGATCACCTGCGTAATGGCACTCCCGACGACGACGGCATCGGCCCCGGCAGTGCAGAGCGCCCGGACGTGCTCCGGCTTTGATATGCCGAACCCGACCGCAACCGGCAGGCTGGAGAGGCGCTGCAGCGAGCGGATAGACGCCGCAATCCCGGCAGGGAGATACTCCCGCGCCCCGGTCACCCCCTCAAGCGAGATCAGGTAGACAAAGCCCGACGCTGCATCCAGGATCCGCTTCCGCCGCTCCTCCGAGGTCGTCGGGGCGATGAGGAAGATGCGATCGATGCCGGTGCGGGCGGCAGGCCGAGCGAGGGGCTCCGCCTCCTCGATCGGCAGGTCGACGACCAGCACGCCGTCCGCCCCCGCATCCGCCGCCTCGGCAAAGAACCGCTCCACACCCCGCCGGTAGACCGGGTTGTAGTAGGTGAAGAGGACGATCGGCACGTTTGAGTGCGACCGGATCGCCCGGACCATGCCAAAGACCCGGTCCGGCGTGGTGCCGGCCCGCAGGGCGCGCTCGTGCGCCCGCTCGATCGTCGGCCCATCGGCGCCCGGATCAGAGAACGGGATGCCCAGTTCCAGGATATCGACGCCGGCATCGATCAGCGTCAGCGCTATCCGGACGGCGGCATCGGGATCGGGATCGCCCGCCACCATAAACCCGATGAATGCCGGGCACTCCCGCGCAGAAAACGCCTCCGCTATCCTGCTCATGCGAGCGCCCCCTGCATCCGCGCCACATCGGCGACGTCCTTGTCACCCCGGCCCGAGAGGTTGATCACCATAATCCCGTCGGCGTCCAGATCGTCGGCGGCGCAAAGCGCGTGGGCAACCGCATGGGCGGACTCGAGCGCCGGTATGATCCCCTCCCGCCGCGAAAGGTACCGAAATGCGTCGAGCGCCTCCCGGTCGGTGACCGAGACGTACCGGACGGCGCCGCTCTCCCTGAGCAGGGCGTGCTCGGGCCCGACCGCCGGATAATCCAGGCCGGCGGCGACGGAGTGCGTCTCCATCACCTGCCCGTCCTCATCCTGGAGCAGGTACGAGAGCGCCCCCTGAAAGACCCCTTTCGATCCCGCACAGAGGGATGCTCCGGTCCGGCGGGTGTCGATCCCCTCCCCGCCCGCTTCGACCCCGACGAGCGAGACGCCGTCGCGGAGGAAGGGGGCGAAGATGCCGATCGCGTTTGAGCCGCCGCCCACGCAGGCGACGACGGTATCGGGCAGCCTCCCTTCCCGCTCGAGTATCTGCCGTTTCGTCTCCTCCCCGATGACCGACTGGAAGTCCCGGACGATCCGGGGGAACGGGTGCGGGCCGACGGCCGATCCCAGCAGGTAGTGGGTCTCCCGTGCGTTCGCCACCCAGTCACGCATCGCCTCGTTGACCGCATCCTTCAGCGTCCGGGAGCCGGTCCGCACCGGAATGACGCGGGCGCCCATCAGCTCCATCCGAAAGACGTTCAGCTGCTGCCGCCGGGTGTCCACCTCGCCCATATAGACGTCCACCGGCAGCCCCAGCACCGCCCCGGCGATCGCCGTCGCCACGCCGTGCTGACCTGCGCCGGTCTCGGCGATCAGGCGGCGCTTTCCCATGAACTTCGCCATCAGCGCCTGCCCGAGCGTGTTGTTCAGTTTGTGCGCGCCGCCGTGGAGGAGGTCTTCCCGCTTCAGGTAGACCCTGCACCCGAGGTCGCGGGAGATGTGCTCGCAGTAGGTCAGCGGGGTCTCCCGGCCGGCATACTCCCGGAGGTACCACGAGAGCCGCTCCCTGAATGCATCGTCTTCCTGCAGCTCGCCATAAGCCTCTTCGAGCTCGATGAGCGCTCCCATCAGTGTCTCGGGCACATACTGCCCGCCGAAATCGCCGTATCGCCCTTCTCTCATTCCATCTCCCTGCATACCCGTACAAATGCCCGGATCCGCTCATGGTCCTTCCTGCCCGGGGCGATCTCGACCCCGGACGCCACGTCCACCGCGCGGGGGCGGATCCGTTTGATCGCCTCCCCGACGTTCTCAGGCGTCAGCCCCCCGGCGAGGATCACCGGGACGCAAGACGCCTCCACGCAGTGCCGCGCGTACGAGGCGTCGTATCGCGTCCCGCTGCCCCGGCTCCCGTCGACCACGACGGCATCGCAGTCGTCCCGCAGCGGATCACCGGGCGCAAGCATCCTCCAGACCGAAACGCCCGCGCTCTCCGAAACCTTCAGATCCGCCGATACCTGCACGGCGTCCGGCTTCAGCGCGAGAATCCTCTCCAGATCCTCCTCGCTCTCCGTATGGGTCACGGCAACGGTCGTGACCGACGGGCCGACCGAAGCGATGATCGCCTCTGCCTGCTCCGGGCTTACCGAACGGGGGGAGTCTGAGAAGACGACAACCCCGATCGCATCCGCACCGGCCTCTTCGGCGGCGCGCGCGTCCTCCACCGTGGTGATCCCGCACACTTTCACGCGAATACAAATCCCTCCAGTCTCTTTTGCCTGTTCCTTGCCGACATGATCGCGGATCCGATCAGAAACGCGTCACAGCAGTCCCTGAGCTGTTTGATATCGTACGGCCAGCAGATCCCGCTCTCCGAGACCACAAGCCTCCCTTCGTCGTGCACCAGATCAGACAGCCTCCGTGTGGTGTTCAGGTCGATCGCCATCGTGCGGAGGTCCCGGTTGTTGATGCCGATGATCCCGGCATCGGTGGCAAGGGCCGCCTCGGCCTCCTCCCGGGTATGGACCTCAACGAGCGGCTCAAGCCCGAGGGCGGAGGCGAGATCGACGAACGACGGCAGTTCTTCCCCGAGCACCCGCGCAATGAGCAGGACCGCATCGGCACCGAGCGCCCTTGTCTCATAGAGCTGCCGTTCGTCAATGATAAAGTCCTTCCGGAGGATCGGGGCATCGGCCACCCTCCGCACGCGGGAGAGATTCTCGATGCTCCCCGAGAAGTAGGAGGGTTCCGTCAGGACGGAGAGCGCGGCGCACCCCCCGGCGATCATCTCGGCCGCAAGCGCTTCCGGGGGTATGGCGCACTCCAGCGTCCCGCGGGACGGAGACGCATACTTCAGCTCGGCGATCACAGCATGCCTCCGGGCCCGTGCAGCGGAACGGATCGCACCCTGCAGGCTCACCGGACGGTAGGAGGTATCGATGGCAGGCCGGTCTGCGAGGTGCAGCACCCGCGCCTCCGTCGCCCTGATGATCTCGTCCAGGATCATGCCGCACCCCTTGTTGCGTCGATCAGGGCATGCAGCGTTGCATGCGCCCGCCCCGAATCGATGGAAGCGGCGGCGAGCCCGATGCCGGTCCTGATATCGGGCGCCCGCCCGCCCAGATAGATCGCCGCACCGGCGTTCAACAGGACGATCTCCCGGGGTGCGCCCCGTTCGCCGGCGAGCACCTCGAGCAGGATCCTGCCGTTCTCGGCGGCGTCCCCTCCCCTGAGATCGTCGAGATGCGCCGGCACCACCCCGAATGCCTCGCACCGGAGGGTATAGTCCCGTATACCGCCGTCCCGGAGCTCGGCAACGGCGGTCGGCCCGGCGGTGGAGATCTCGTCGAGCCCGCTGCCGTGGACGACCATCGCCCGCGAGATCCCGAGCATCCGGAGCACCCGCGCGACCTTCACGGTCAGGGAGGGATCGTAGACCCCCAGCAGCTGCGCCCGGGCGCCCGCGGGATTTGCGAGGGGGCCGAGCAGGTTGAAGACCGTCCGTATCCCGATCTCCTGCCGGGAGGACCGCGCGTGCCGCATCGCCGGATGGTGGATCGGGGCGAAGAGGAAGGCCATTCGCGTCGCCTGCAGGATCGCGGCAACCCGCGCGGGCGCGATCTCGATCGCGACCCCGAGCGCCTCCAGGACGTCGGCAGAGCCGCACCTGCTGCTGACGCTCCGGTTGCCGTGCTTCACGACAGGGACGCCCGCACCGGCGGCGACCAGCGCAGACGCGGTGCTGATGTTGAACGTCCCGGAATGGTCCCCGCCCGTCCCGCAGGTATCGACGAGCATCCCGGCTGCCGGCAGATCGACCGTCACCGCAGACCTCCGCATCGCCCGGGCGAACGCGGCGATCTCGTCCTCTGTCTCCCCTTTCATCCGAAGAGCGGTCAGGAAGCTCCCGATCTGTGCAGGGGTGGCGCTTCCGGCCATGATCTCGTTCATCGCAGCACCCGCCTCATCGGGCGTCAGATCACCCCTGTCGACCAGGACTGCGATCGCACGGCCGATCATCGCGCAGCCCCCCCGCCGTTGCCGTACAGGAAGTTTCTCATGATCGCGCCCCCTTCCGCGGTCAGGATGCTCTCGGGATGGAACTGCACCCCCTCGATCGGGTACTCCGCGTGCCGCACGCCCATCACGCAGCCGTCGTCCAGAGTGCGTGCAGTCACTTCGAGCGCCTCCGGCACGGTCTCGTGGTCAATGATCAGGGAATGGTACCTGGTGGCGGTGAGCGGGTTTGTGATGCCCGCATAGACGGTCCGCCCGTCGTGGCGTATCTGGGACGTCCTGCCGTGCATGACGCGATCCGCCCTCCGCACCGCTGCACCGAAGGCAAGCCCTATCGCCTGGTGCCCGAGGCAGACCCCCAGCGTCGGTATCCTGCGGCTCATGCCGGCAAGCACCGAGAGGTACAGAGAGGAGTCCCTCGGGTTCCCGGGGCCGGGCGAGAGGACGATCCGGTCGCACGCGATCCCGCTGACCCGGTCATACGGCGTATCGCTCTTCACCACGATCGGCTCCGCCCCCAGCATCCCGATCTGCTGGCAGAGGTTGAAGGTGAAGCTGTCGTAGCTGTCGATGACGAGCACCCTCATGCCCCGCCACCTCCCTGCTCGAGCGCCAGCATCATCGCCGCACCCTTGTTCTCGGTCTCGATCCACTCGCGTTCGGGATCGGAATCGGCGACGATCCCCGCCCCCACCTGAACGTACGCCGTCCCGCCGCTGACAACGACCGTCCTGATGGCGATCGCGACGTCGAGCGCACCGTCAAAGCCGAAATACCCGACCGCTCCGGCGTAGATGCCCCGGCACGCACCCTCCGTCTCGTCGATGATCTGCATGGCGCGGACCTTCGGTGCGCCGGAGACGGTGCCTGCCGGGAAGCAGGCCTTCAGGACATCGAAGGCGTCGAGGCCGGCACGGAGCGTCCCGCTGACGATCGAAACGATATGCTGGACGTGGGAGAACTTCTCGATCCCCATGAACTCGTCCACGTTCACCGATCCGTACGCACAGACCGAACCGAGATCGTTCCTGGCCAGATCGACGAGCATCACGTGCTCGGCCCGCTCCTTCTCGTCGCGGAGGAGCTCGGCTGCAAGGCGGCCGTCCTCCTCCGCCGACCTGCCCCGGGGGCGTGTGCCTGCAATCGGAACGGTCATCACCCGCCCGTTCTTGACCCGAACGAGCATCTCCGGGCTGCTCCCGACGACGGCCAGATCCCCAAAGTCGAGATGGTACATGTACGGGCTTGGGTTCGCCGCCCGGAGGTGTTTGTAGATGGAGAACGGATCCCCGTCAAACCGGCACTCCAGCCGCCGCGACAGCACGGCCTGGAAGATGTCGCCGGCGTAGATATACTCCTTTATCCGCCGTACCGCCTGCATGAACTCCTCTTTCGAGAGGTTTGATGAAGGGGAGGGCGTCCGGCCCGCAGGGCGCGGCGCATCCGGCACCCGCACAAAGCGGCCGATCCGCTCCTTCAGTGAGCCGAGCCGGGCCACGCCCTCCTCGTACTCGGCCGCGGGATCCGTTGCGCCGTCCAGGAGGCGGCCGGTGACGAGGTGCATCCTCCTCTTCAGGTGATCGAAGACGATGCAGTCGGCAGCGAGCATGAAGCGAGCGGGCGGCGTGTCCTGACCGCCTGCCGCCGTCTTCTGCACCCTGGAATGGAGCGAGTACACGAGATCGTAGGCGGCATAACCGACCATCCCCCCGGAGAAGCAGGGGACGCGCGACGGCACCGCGGAGAACCGCTGCATGATAGAGCGGATCGTATCGACGGGGGTGGCCTGTTGAGCAGACGCCGCCGCGGATGCGAACCGGGGACTGCCGGAGAAATCAGCCCTGCCCGACTCGTCGACCGAGACGATGAGCGCGGGATTGGTGCAGATGACGGAGTACCGTGCGATCTTCTCGCTTCCTTCGAGAGACTCCAGCAGAAATCCTGATTCGCTCCGCAGTCCGAGATAGACATCAGCAGGAGAGAGATCCGGCAGGTCGAGTTCACAGGAGAGGGGGATGATGAGGGGGGCGGCCCGATCCAGGGCCGCAGCCAGAAATGCTTCGCGCCCGGGGGTTATGGTGAGCTCTTCTCGAGCAGTATCCATTCCACTGGCATCACCCCACGGCTGGCAGCCTGCCGAGCGCTTCGTTGATCAGGTCTGCCGGATATTCGTAGTCGACCAGCTTGCCCTCGAAGTATGCGTCGTAGGCCGAGAGATCGAAGTTGCCGTGTCCCGAATTGTTGAAGAGGATCGTCTTCGCCTCGCCGGTCTCCCGGCATTCGAGCGCCGTATCGATCACCGCCTTCACGGCATGGGCTGCCTCGGGAGCAACGATGATCCCCTCCGTCTTCGCAAACGTCAGGGCAGCGTTGAAGACCTCGTTCTGGTGGTAGGCGACCGCCCTGCAGACGCCGTCCCTGACCAGGCGCGAGACCAGCGGCGCCATGCCGTGGTAGCGCAGCCCGCCCGCATGAATGGACGGCGGGATGAAATCGTGCCCGAGGGTGTACATCTTCAGGATCGGCGCGAGGCCTGCAACATCGCCGAAATCATATGCATAGAGCCCTTTCGTGAGGGTCGGGCATGCATTCGGCTCGACGCCGATGATGTCGATGTCGGGATGCTTTCCGGTCAGCTTGTCGCCCGCGAACGGGAAGCTGATCCCGGCGAAGTTGGAACCCCCTCCCACGCACCCGATCACCACATCAGGATAGGCGTCGACCATTGCGAGCTGTTCCCGCGCCTCCTGCCCGATGACCGTCTGGTGCATGCAGACATGGTTGAGGACCGATCCGAGCGAGTAATTGGTATTGTCGTGGGTAGCGGCATCCTCCACGGCCTCCGAGATGGCGATGCCCAGGCTGCCCGAGGTGTTGGGATCGCGCTCAAGCATCATCCTGCCCGCCTGCGTCGTATTCGACGGGCTTGGCAGGCAGGTGGCGCCGTAGGCCTGCATCATGCTCTTCCTGTAGGGTTTCTGATCGTAGCTCCCCCTGACCATATAGATCGTACACTCCAGATCGAAGAGCCCGGTCGCAAAGGCGAGGGCAGACCCCCACTGTCCTGCTCCGGTCTCGGTCGCGATCCGCTCGATCCCCTCCTCCCTGTTGTAGTACGCCTGCGCAACGGCGGTATTGGGCTTGTGGGAGCCGGGCGGGCTGACCCCCTCCCACTTGTAGTAGATCTGCGCCGGTGTCTTGAGCGCCTGCTCGAGACGGTGGGCACGGTAGAGCGGGCTCGGTCTCCAGAGGGCCAGGATATCGCGGACCTCATCGGGTATGTCGATATAGCGCTCCGTGCTGACCTCCTGCCGGATCAGTTCCATCGGGAAGAGCACGTGGAGATCGTCGGGAGTGACCGGCTTGCCGGTTGCCGGGTGGAGCACGGGATCCATGGGCGATGGCAGATCCGCCTGGATGTTGTACCACCGTTTCGGCATGTCCTCTTCATCGAGCAGTATCTTCATCTGCATGCCATACGTGTTAGATACGTATAGATATATACATTGCGGTACTTTTTTGTATACTGAAGCATTTTTTGTTCTGCCAGGGTACCTTATTGCGCCCTGTCATGCAGAAGTGCATCTCTGCTCCTGTATCCGGTGGCGATCATTATTATATGCCCGCCGATACAGTAACAAGGATGTTCCTGCTGGCCCATCTCTTTGCAGGCCTCCTGATCGGGCTGTTGCTGTACCTGTTCTTCAGGGACAGAAGCGTGATCCTGGTCTGCGGGCTCGGGGGAGTGCTTCCGGACCTCATCGACAAGCCGATCGGGCATATTCTCCTGAAAGGAAGCTTTGACTACGGCAGGCTCTACTTTCACGGGATCTTCGTGTTTCTGCTGATCTTCATCGCAGGCATACTATTCCTGAGATACTATAAGACAGCGCTCCTGCTGGTACTCTCGATCGGGATCCTCTCGCACCAGGTGCTCGATGCAATGTGGTACAACCCCGTCGCCTGGTTCTATCCACTGCTGGGAACGTACCCGAAGCGCTACAACCCGAACTTTTTCGAAGAGGCCTTCTGGGCGCAGCTGAACAACCCATCGGAGTGGGTTTTTTTCATCATTGCAGCCTGCCTGATCGCCCTCATCTACCGTCATGAGGTTCTCAAGCAGATACGGGCATTCAGGCAATGGCCGCTCCGGCGATGGCTGGCGATCCTGATACCCGCCCTCATTGCCGTGGTTGCCCTCCTCGTGATCATGATGCCGTATTGAAAAACCCCAAAGCCCTGCAGGCGCACGCTCGACCGATGATGATCGATGTATGCGGTGCGGGTATACCGGATCCAGAATGCTGCAGAAAACCCAAAGGTTTTCATCAGGTGCGTATGCAGCCCTCCCGGGGGCTTCATCGGCGTTTTATATGAACATGGGCGGTGCTGCCCGCCACCCGCCTTCATTCGATATGCTTGCGGCCTCAGGGATCATAGGGTTTCATCGGAAGTTCCCTCCATCTTGCAGGGTTGATCTGACGCTTCTGACAATCTCCTGCCTCCATGCCTGACGGTAGGAAGCGAAATGGCAATCCGCGCTGCTAATCGTGCATAGATGCGCAAAGGTTATAAACCAGACAGCACATCATACCCCGTACCAGGAGGTGTAGGTATTGGTTACAGGTGAAGGAATGTTCAGAATGACGGTGGACGAGCTGAGCAAACTGCTCTGCGCGGGCTGCATTGTCGGAACACCGATCGAATCCGCCGATAAGATCATCATCCCGGTTGCCGATTTTGCATTCGGCTTCGGATCGGGTGAGGGAAATATGGAGAAGAGCGGCGGAGGTGCAGGAACCGGTGCGGGAGGCAGCGTCTCGGCAGTCGCCTTGCTCATCGTATACCGCGATATTCCGGGTCCCGGGGGCATCCAGTTTATCTCACTCAAGAAGAAAGGGCCTTTTGCCGAAGTTGTCTCAACCATCGGCGAAATGTTCCACCCCGAGGTCGAGAAGGCGGTCGAAAAAGGCAGCGAGATGATAGAAAAGAAGCAGCACGAAGGTGAGATGGGCACCGGAGCGTAGGGGAGAGGAGATACGCCCTTCCCAATTTTGCTATGGTGGTCGACATCATTTTAACCGTCCTGCTCGTACTTGCTATAGTTATTCTTTTGATCATTGTCGCCCTGTATGTGGTGCCGTTTACGTTCACTCTCATTGCAGAGAGGGCGGCATGCACAAATCTGGTCGTCGCTCTCGCTTACTGGGGTATCTTTGGGGCGAAGGTCTACCTCCTCTCGGACGGCCCGAGAGCCGTGGACATCAGGCTTGCACGTTATACCATCACCAGGAAGAGACTGGAGGAGACGCCGGAAGAGAAAGAGGAGAAAGAGAGGAAGAAGCGGGAGAAGCCGGAACGGGAACTCGGTGTGAAGGATTACCTCAACGCTTTTACCGAACTCTGGCCGCATCTCCGGGAGATGCTGAAGGCATTTCTCAGATCGTTTACTATTGCAAAGATTTCAGGAAACGTTGTTCTCGGTCTCCCCGATCCGACCGCCACCGGCACGCTCTACGGGTATGTGACCGCCTTTCGCTATGCCATCTGGCCGGTCAGCACGGTTGATTTCAGTATGATCCCGGTCTTTAACCGTGTGGTGTTTGAAGGGCGGATGCTTGTGGAAGTCAGGATCGAGCGGCCGCTGACGATCATGATCCCTGCCGTCGTTGCGCTGACGAAGAAGCCGGTCAGGGATCAGCTGAGATTGCTTGCAGGCAGATGATGCAATGGATTTCCTCTCGGAGATAAAGATGGGGGCGCCTCTTCGCGCCGGCGAACGGCTGCTCATACCGATCTCCCGGATCGTGAAACTGCAGCATCCCGGGATGTTTGCAGGCTACGCATCTCCCGTTGCTTTCGTCGTCCTTGAGGGCGAGGATGAGTACCTGGTGCCGCTCGCGCCCGATGCCGACCCTGATAAGATCAGAGAGGAGATCGCATCTCTTGAGGAAGAGCTCGAGGGAGAGCGGCGGAAGTACCGGGCGGGCGGCGGCACGCCGGCCTGACGCCTGCCGGACCGGTCATCCCGGAGCGATCCGGGATTCGGGATTGAATGCTGCCCCTGTACCGGGTAATAGTCTTTTACTCAAATCATACGACGCCGGACGGCTGCATAGCCCGGCGGTTGCGTAGCGGAGGAGGATGAGGACGCGAACCTCCCCTCTCGTTGCCGGGGTTTCCCATGAAACCATATGAGTCCAGGGCCACAGGCATACAGCATGAACAGGGCGGTGATGATCACCACACACTTTCATTGTGTATGCCTGCTGGCCAGGGCATCATGTGGTCTCCTATGAAAATCGAAACGGTTTCTGCAATGGAAGGTTCTTGTCACTCTGATCAATTCGCTCCCTGCACGGCTTCCCCCCGGCGCTTCATCCAGGGGGAGGGGTTTTTAGGGAGGGGAATCCCCCTCCCCGGTCCCCACCCCCTGAGGATTGTCCCCTCGGTCCACCTGAACGAGGCCGCCAGGAAACCCGGATCCTGGATGCCTGTATAGAACTCAAGGATGTTCATCCGTTGAGCCCGCAGCCCTCCGGGCGACACGAGGGCTTCTGGACGGCATCACGGCCCTCATTCGTGGCGCAGCGCCTCGATCGGGTTGAGCTGCGCGGCGTTCCATGCCGGATATATCCCGCTCGCCACGCTCGTCGCAATCCCGAATGCCATCCCGAAGACGATATACATGATGCTCGTCAGATTGAAGAGGTACGAGGTATCTTCGAGGAACAGGGCGGTCATCAGCAAACCGCCGGCGAAGCTCAGCACGCCGCCGATCACCGCACCCATCAGGCCCAGGATGAGGGCCTCGTAGAGGAACATCCGCATCACCTCGCTCCGGAGCGTGCCGATGCTCCTGAGGATACCGATCTCCCTGATCCGCTCGGTGACCGACATCATCATGACGTTTAAGATGGAGACACCGGCGACGATCAGCGATATCGCCCCGATACCCATGAGAAATATCGTGATCTGGCCGTATGCGGACATGATGCTCTCCATGATCCGGCCGGTATCCATCACGCTGACCACCCTGTCGCGGCGGTTCATCCTGTCCTCGATATCCATCCTGACGGAATCGATATTTCTCACGTCCCTGACCTTCACGATCACCTGGTCGTAGTCGTTCCTGTCATAGCGATCAGAGAACCACCGGTACGGGACGACGACCGCATAATCGGGATTGATATCGAAGCTCAGGCCGCGCTCCTCGAGCACGCCCAGCACCCTCACCGTCTCGCCGCCGAGCTGGACCCTGCTCCCGGCCCTCAGCCCGTCTTTCTCGCCGGCCTCCGCAAGCTGCTTCCCGATCAGGATGCCTGCCGTGGTCTCCTTCGGGAAGGTGCCTGACTCCCTCTCAAGCAGGTACGGTATATCGTCGGCATGCATCGCATAGATCTGCACACCCCGGTCGAGGTTTCCGGTCTCCAGCCGATCGAACGCGGTCGCTATCGGGATCACACGGTTCGAACCGGCAGCCCGGGCAATATCTTCCACCTGCCGTCCGGAAAGCTTCCCGCCCGACACCCCGCCGAACATCCCGCCTCCCGAGACCGCGGGGGTCACGACGAGCGTATCGCCGACGTCGCTGACCATGTCGCCTACCATCAGGTTGATGCTGTTGCCCAGTATCCCGAGGGTGGCGATGGCGACCACCCCGATGACGATCCCGATGACGGCCAGGAGCGTGCGCACCCAGTGCCGCTTTAAATTTCGTTTCGCAAACTCAAAGAACGTCATATCAGCACGCCGTCCTCTATCCGGATGATCCGGTGGGAGTATTCTGCCATCCGTGGATCGTGGGTCACCATGACGATCGTCTTGCCGGCCTCGTTCATCTGCACCAGGAGATCCATGATGCCGGATCCGGTCTTTGTATCCAGGTTGCCGGTCGGCTCGTCGGCGAGGAGGATGGCGGGATCGTTGACGAGCGCCCGGGCGATCGCCACGCGCTGCTGCTGCCCGCCCGAGAGCTCGTTTGATTTATGGGTGAAGAGTTCGTCCTCAAGCCCCACCGCATGCAGCACCTCGGCCGCCCGTTTTGTGCAGGCCCGCCCTCCCTTCTTCGTCTTCAGTATCATCGGGTACTCGACGTTCTCCACGACCGAAAGAAGGGGGATTAAGTTGAAGTGCTGGAAGATGAAGCCGATATGATCACGCCGCAGGTGCGTCAGCTCGTCGTCGTCCATGACGCTGATCCGTGCGCCGTTGATATACACCTCGCCCGATGTGGGGACGTCGAGCGACCCCATGACGTTCAGGAGGGTGGTCTTCCCGGACCCCGACGGCCCCATCAGGGAGACGAACTCCCCGGCCTCGATCTCGAGCGAGACATGGTTGAGCGCCCGCACATCCCCTGCAGGCAGCGGATAGATCTTGGTGACGTCCTTGAACGAAATGATCGGCATGGTGGCTCACTGGGATGTTTTCGCCTTCCGCCACGAGTAGAAGATGGCGCCTCCGATGGCAATGGCGATGAGCGCCACAACGGCGATGGCTGTTCCTGAGAAGCCTTCCGCGCCCTGGTCCGGAAGGACGGCAGCCGCACCGAGATTGATCGCGCTTGACGAACGGTAGATGTTGCCCTCGTCATCGCGATACTGGATGACGAGCGGAACTTCCGCCGTCCCCTCAGGAGCACTGAACGTCACCTCAAAGCTTGAGAAGTCGTCCGGGTCGAGTGCCCCGACGACATAGATCCGGTAGGGATCCTCCGGGGTTGCGCCCTCGCCGACCGTGACGATGACCGAGCGTGCCGTCTCGAGCCCTGCATTGATGATATCGCCGTTCACCCGGTATCCCCCGGCATTGGCCTCGAGATCGATATTCGTCAGGACCGGATCGGCCCGCCTCTTTCCTTCGGAGATGATAAGCGGGAGGGGAAGGAGGGTGGAATGGGTATTGACACCGTTCCTGTACGATACCCGGAACGAGACATCAGCCCCTTCCTCAGGGGTGACGTTGAAGGTGACCGTGGCCGCCTGATCGGGGGCGAGCGCCCCGATAAAGGCGCTCGAGGGCACAACAGAGTATCCCTCTCCTTCAGGCGCGACCGACACGCCGGTCACACCGGCGGAGCGCGGGTTTCCGATCCGGAGAGTGACGGCGTCGGTGCGCCCTTCGGAGAATACGTCCGGCCTCTCCACGAGCGCCACGGCAAGATCGGTGCTCTCCACCCGGATCGGCACCTGATAGCGGAGGCTGCCGCCTTCCCGGAAGTCAAGCACGAACGTCAGGTAGTGGATGCCGTCGGACACTGCCGTCTTGATCGGGAAAGTGAACTCGCGGGTCGTCCCGGCCCCGATCTCCCCGACCGACTGATACGGGCTGTCGAGGATGCCGATCTGGCTGCCGTAGAGCATTGCACGGCTGACTGCAACGCTCTCAGTCCCGGTATTCTGGACCGCGACCGTGACGGTGGCGGTATCGCCCCTGATAGGCACCTGCGGATCCACCTCGTACGAGGTCACGGAGACGGACGACGGGCCGGCAGCCGCCGGCACGGCAAACCCTCCCGCGATGCAGAGAAGCAGAATGAGAATGAACGGATACGCTTTCATTATAATCCTCCGAAGAGCGAGTACAGCGAGTACAGGATATACACACCGACAGGAATCCCGACCGTGAGGAGTGCGTTGCGGGTCGTGAGGCTCCGTGCGGATCGCAGGCCGAAGACCCAGATATTTGCACTCCAGATCAGGAAGATGATGCTTACAACGCCTGCAAGCTGCATCATCGGGTGCTGCAGCACCTGCAGCGTCACCTCAGCGATCTGACTCACGTCGGTGATCGGCCGGAGCTGCACCGTGGAGAAGTACCGGTATGCAAAGGCGGTGCTTGCGATGCTGCCAAATACCATCGGCAGGTAGCCGTAGCCGACAAACTCGAGCGTCCGGTTGAACGACCCCTTTCCCTTGAATGCCATCGAGATGAGAAAGAAGACGGCTGCAACGACGATCCAGAAGATGAAGCCTCCGATCAGCGCGGCAACCGCACTGCCGGCGGCTATGAAGGATCCCATCGACTGCATATCGGCAGGCATCAGCTGCATGGTATAGCCCGTGGTCAGGTAGGCGTTCACCGCGCCGATCAGCCCGGTGGCCAGCACGATCAGCGCCGGTACCTTCAGGCTCTCATGAGCGTTCATTTTCTCGGAAAAGAACGCTCCCGGGTGTATCAGCGCATGCACGACTGTTGTATTCATACGAATCTGAGTATCCATTTTCCGGTTGACCATAATAACGTTCTGGATGAAAAGCTACACGTTTCCGGATAAATTGCAGATTTTTGAACTTTCAGAAAAATATTGTCCGTCCAATTCTCCTCGATGCATCGGCTCTGTGAAGGGCTCGACAGCAGGGGAGACGCTCCATCGGGGTACCACACCGGCAGCTGGAGTAGGGATTGTCTCAAAACCGGGTATGAAAACCAGCGAGAGATAGGCTCGATCGATGAAACTCACATGTTGCCCTTCAGGCTACAGGCACGACTGATGAGAATTTTTAACATTGCACAGACACTCCGGGTCAGGTTTTCTCTGACCGTCCCGGGACAGTGGACCGCAGGAGACATCCCCACGGCGGGTAGGGACCGGGGAGGGGATCTCCCCCTCCCCCAAAAATCCCTCCCCCTGTGAGGATAGCCGGTGGGAAGCCTGATACTGGAGCTCA
>JAHKLN010000024.1 GCA_020854755.1 Methanomicrobiaceae archaeon
ATCCCCGGAGAGCATCTCAAGCGCCTGCCCTCCCGCGGGCAGGAACAGGAGGAGCAGGATAAGGGATATAAGAATCCGTCGCATGGACTGCGGGATGGATATTGTGGTATAAAAAGGTTGGGTGGCAGGCCGGTCGTTCGGCGACCGGGCGCATGTGCGCCTATCGCGAAGTCATACCCGCGCATCGCACCGATGCGCCGGGATCAGGAGGTCTTATCGGCACACGGACGATGCCCGGCGGGTGGCGTGTTCGGCCGGTGACAATCGATGGTTGGTACGGGACCACGGTGCAAAACCCGGATGCAAGTGGATCGTGGTGGGCATATCGTGGGGGCGGGGACCGGGGAGGGGGAGACCCCTCCCCCCGGATGAAGCGCCGGGGAGTAGCCGTGTACGGGAGCGAATAGATCTGAGCGGCGTGAGGCTTTTTATTCCAGAAACCGGCTAATTTTTATTGGGAAATCGGGGTGCAGGGTGCTGCGGACCCGTTTTTCCCGCCGGCGGGCTCCGGTACCGTGAACTGCGGTGGGCATCGCACCCGCACGGGCATTCCCCCATGTGCTACAGCCGGATAGAAGCCCGATCTCTGTTCCGGGCCGGGCATCGTCCGGGTGTCGGCGCACCACCCGACACCGGAGGCGGTGTACAGACGGCCGTGAACAACGAGGCGTATTCAGGCCGGAAATACTGCGCACTCCCCGGATGCTCCCTCACGGTGCAGCGCCGGTCAGCGGACGCTCCGGGCGGGCGCCCCCCTCCCTCCCGGCCGCCCCATCGGGAAGCGATCGGCCGGTGCGATCATACCACCTGCGACAGCCTGCTCTTGAGCTCCTGCAGAACCGGATCCGCATCATCCCGGCCCGCCTTCTTCTCGCTCTCTATCGTCTCCTCCACCACAGTGGCAATCCAGTCTCTGGAGACGACGGACGCCCCGAAGAGCTCGTTCCAGTCTGCCGAGCCGAACGGGATTACTTTGACCAGTTTCCCGAGGAGGTTCCAGGTCACAACGGTGTACTGCTCGTTCGTCCGGATATCTTTAATCTCTATGGAACCGTCGGGATTGAACGAATGGACTCTCCCATGAATTGCAAAGATGCTCACTTCCTCCCTGTCGGTAAACGTGATCTGGACGACATCCCCGGGGTTGAGGTGCTCTGCAATCATATAGAGCGCGATGTCGCCGGGATACATGATATCGGGCACATACCGGTCGGCAAAACCGATATATCCCGTGTCGCTGACGTAGAGCCGGAGATACTCCTGATAGAACTTTCTCACGATCCAGTAGACCGCGCCGGGATGCGTCTCGGCGAGCTTCAAGAGCACGTTATGCAGCGAGTTCGGGATGTTCTCCGGCCTCTCGAGTATCATCTTTGCAATCTTTTCATACTCCTCAACCATCCCCTCAGGGGGCGTCCTTGCAGTCTGCATGTCGATCTCCTCTGAAGGGACGTAATCATTGGCGAGGGTAAAATACTTTCCCTGCCGGAGAAGGAATGCACCGCTCCCTGTTTTCGGCCGGTGGTGGAGTATGCCGGAGAGGGGATGACTTTTGAAAATACTATTAAAAGATACAGCGTATAATACTGTAAGCAGTGAGGTAATGATATGGGCAGTGCCAAAGATTCAACCTACCTTGACGTGATCAAGGCCCTGAACAGACAGTACTCCTCCCGTGAGGGATGGGAAGTCGAGTGGAAGCCAATCTACGGCGACATTCAGCCGGAATGCCTGCTCTGGAGGCAGAAGGCCGGGATGACGCAGCGAGTCCTCGTTGGCGTCAGGATGGAAAAGGAGGTTTCGCAGAAGGCTGTCGAGCAGTTAATCGAGCAGGCCCGGTCTCTCGCGCAGAAGAACCTCCCTGTCGACCGGAAAGTGCTGGTCGTGCCTTCCGGCGCCGAGACCTCCCGCGTTCCCGACGGGATCGATATCGTGACGCTTGACTCGTATCGCATTCTCGGAGACCGGATCGCCTGGGCAAAGGGGCTCGAGCGGAGCCGGTTTATCGAGAGCGAGCTGCAGCGAAGAGGCGTGTGAAGCCTCTTTGCGGCACACTTTTTCTCTTACAGCCCGAACTCAAAGAGCGTCGTTCTGGACGGATCCACGTCCTGCCAGTCCCACCCGAGGGCCTCGATGATCCGGGAGATCGGCTGTTTTAAGGTCTTCTCAAGCATCGTCTCCCAGTCGATGACGAACTCGGGCGGCACCTGATCCGCGTACTCGAAACTCAGGACGTCGGTCCGCGGGTATTTCCCGGTGACCGCCTTTATATAGACGCGCTTCGGCTTGCTGCCCTTCTTGAAGTCCATGCCCAGGTAGGCATTGGCATATTTTGCGCCCCTGATATGGGCGTCGTCGGTTGCGTACTGGTCGAGGCTCTTTCCGATCCCGCCCGGGATGCCGGTGATGTCAAGGGAATATTCGCCCTTCCGGTACGCCCGGATCACGTCGCGGAGATATGCCCGTACATCCTCGAATCCTTCGCCTTTCAGGATCATCTCAAGCACCCTGCGCTGCACCTCGCGCGTGATCTGGGGGGAGTCGCTCCGGCGTATCTCAAACCCGACAATATCAATATCATCCACGTGCTGCCCCTCTTTCCAGATGAGGTGGCCGGCATAGCGCTTCTTCTTGCCTGCCTGGAAGAACCGGCGGTAGACCTTCTCGAACTTGATGGAGAAGTAGTGCCGATCGGCAGAGAGCTCGCTCTTGGCAAAATCGGCATAACTCTCGTTCACCGCCTGCTCAATCCGGCGCGCCGCCTCAATCGTGCCCTCGAGATCGGCATCCGGCATCTGGACCATGCAGGAGTCGGTATCGCCGTACAGCACTTCGTACCCGAGCCCCTGGATGACGTCCCGCGTGTGCCTGATGATCGCGCGGCCGACCGATGTCACGGCGGAGCCGATCTCGCGGTCGTACAGCCTGAACCGGGTATACCCGGAGACGCCGTAGTAGGTGTTCATAATGACCTTGATGACGTTCTGCTGAAGGTCATAATGGGCATATTCAGGCGATCCGAAGGGATACCTGTTTCGCAGCCGCTTCCTCTCCTCCCTCTCCTCGAGAAGCTCGGCAATGATGCTCCGGGTCAGGCCGTCCGGCTCTTTCTTGAACCGGATGCCGTTTGGCGCCCGCAGCTCGCCTCTCTCGTCCTTGGTCTCCGGCGAGGCGTTGATGGTCATCATCGCCATCGGGTAGAGGGACTTGAGGTCGAGCACCACCACGTTCTCCCGGAGGCCCTGCACCGGCTCAAAGACGATCGCGCCCTCGAACTCGTCTGCCGCCGCATACCCTTTCGAGGGAAGGACGAACCTGCCATGGGCCTTTCTTAAGATGAATATGTCGATGATGTTTGAAGAGTTCAGCGTCCGGTCGAGGGGGCAGCCGACGTAACGGGCGATCTCCCGGTAGAACCCGATGATGTTGTCTTTCCGGTCGATCGCGACGCAGAGCTCCACGTCTCTCCGGTTATACTCCACGAGCCGCTTCTGATCCTCCTGCCAGAGCTGGCTGATCGTCCCGGCATACCGGACCTTCTGCACCCCGAGCTCCTCCCCGGCCACTGCATCGAGGCGGTAGGACTCCTTCTGCGCCGCATGCATCTTCCGGTACCCGAGCAGCAGGTCAAAGAGCGCCCTCCCGCGCAGCGCGTTCCGTTCGGTCTGGCCGGGAAGGCGGGAGAGATCTTCGGATCTGAGACCGAGCGTCGCCATGCGCCTGACGATATATGGGATGTCGAAGTCCACGAAGTTCCAGCCCGAGAGGATATCGGGATCCTGCTCCCTGATATACTGCACGAGAGCCCGGAGCATCGACTGCTCGTCCGGATACCGGTATACGGTATGCAGATCGTCGGTGCAAAGCGACGGATCACGCCGGCCTTCCGGGCCCGCATCGAGCCCGGGAGTCCAGAGAAACGTGGTATACGCGCCGTCAAACGAGTCCCAGCAGGTGATGCAGAGGATGGCATTCTGCTCCGGTTCGGGGAAGCCCTGCGCATCGTCGCACTCGATATCCATCATGCAGATGCGGGCGGGTGCGTCCACCTCGGCCGGCGCGAGCTCGCGGTAGTCGGCGGCCGCCGAAGGGGCCAGGACGCCGCCGGTCAGGCGGTTGTCGATCATGAACCGCGTCGCAAACGGTATATCGGCCTCGAAGTGCCGGTATCGATCGCGCACATCCCGTACATCGGCCGGGCGGCGGGTATAGAGGCGGCGAACCGGCTCGCCCTTGATCGACCGGTATATCGTGCCCGCCTCCACCTCCACCTGCGCCGGATGCACCGCTCCCTCCGCCTGATCGGCGGGGACATAGAAGTACGGGCGAAATCCGGTCACCTGCACGTGGTGAGCGCCTCCCGATTCGTCCCGCCCGAATATATGGACGATCGGGCCGTCAGCGCTCACGCTGTACTCCACCTGGTTGATCGCGATACGGATCGGCCCGGCGGCCGGCTCAGTCATTGAACCTCCTGCAGAGCTGCCCGACAGACCGGCCTGCCTCCTGCATCCGCTCCTGCTCCCAGGCATCGAGCTCCCATTCCTCTATCTCGATGATCCCCTCCCGCCCGATGCGGGCAGGGACTCCCAGGGAGCAGCCTGAGATCCCGTATTCGCCGTCGAGGACGCAGGAACAGGGGATGACCTCCCTGCTGTCCCGGCAGATCGCGCCGATGAGCGCTGTAATATGGAATGCCGGCCCGAAGGTCGTCGCCCCTTTGCCCCGGATCACCTCCATGCTCGCGCTCCGCAGCCGCTCGAGGAAGCCCTCGCGCCGATGGGGGTCGATCTGCTGCTCCAGTCTTGAGAAGAGCGGCACCTGGCGCTCGCCGTGCTCTCCGAGCACCCACGCGGGCCCGCCTATCCCTTCGTCCCGGAGGAATCGCGCAAAGCGGGCGCTGTCGAGTTGTCCGCCGAATCCGATGCACCGGCTCGTATCGATCGCCATCGCCTTTCTGAGGTAGTAGTTGTTGGCGTCCATCGGATTCGTCACCGTGATGACGATCCCGCCAAACCCCCTCAGATGCCTGCTGCAGGATTCGGCCACGGGCAGATTGGCCTCAATGAGATCGGCGCGCGTCTTGATCTCCGGATTGCGCGGCGAGCCGGCAACGAAGACGAAGATGTCGGCATCCCGCATCGCCGATGTATCGGTACTGACGGCGATATCGAGGCCGGTATGCTGGAGGTCAAGCACCTGTGCGTCAAGGAGCGGTGTATAGGCGTCGTGGAGGATGATCTCGTCGGCGAGCCCCATCGCCGCGGCGAGGAATGCAACTTCGCCTCCCACCCTGCCCACACCCATTATTGCGAGGCTGGTCATTGGTACTCAGTTGGGTTAGGATAATAATAATACATAACGACAATTTTTTTCCATGTTGAGAATCAAGCCGGGCCCGGTCGAGGTCGGCGGCGTTGTGCTGAAGAACCACCTGCTTCTTGCCGCAGGCATCCTCGGAACCACCGGCGCGTCGCTTACCCGCATCCTGCGCAGCGGTGCCGGAGGCGTGGTCACGAAGTCGATCGGTCCGGAGCCAAAGGCGGGGCATCCCGGCCCCTGCGTGGTCACGGTACATGCCGGGGTGTTGAACGCCATGGGGCTGCCGAATCCCTCGTTTCATTTTCTGGACGAGCTTGCCGGCGTTGAGGGCGGTCCCGTCATCGTGAGCGTCTTTGGGGGGACGCCGGAGGAGTTCCGGACCGTTGCCGGGTGGTTTCCCGGCAGGGCGGCGGGGATCGAGCTGAACCTGAGCTGCCCGCACGCCGAGGGCTACGGCGCCGCTCTCGGGAGCGATCCCGGGCTTGTGGAGGAGTGCACCCGCGCCGCCGCTTCGTTCGGGATGCCCGTCTGGGTGAAACTCTCCCCGAACGTGACCGATATCGCCGGGTGCGGAGCGGCAGCGGAGCGGGGCGGAGCGGATGCGATCGTTGCAATCAATACCGTAAAGGCGATGCGCATCTCCACCTCGCTCCGCCGGCCGGTGCTCGGCAACCGGTACGGAGGGCTCTCCGGCCGGGCGATCTTCCCGATCGCCGTCCGCTGCGTCTACGACCTGTATGAGGCCTGCTCGATCCCGATCGTCGGGTGCGGCGGGATCGCAACGGCAGGGGATGTCGTTGAGATGATGATGGCCGGGGCGGCGGCGGTCGAGATCGGCAGCGCCGTGCTCGAGGACATCGGGATATTCGGACGGATCGCCGCCGGCCTGTACGCACCCGACGGCGCGGACGCCCGGGAGATCGTGGGGTGCGCCCATGGATGAGCACCTGCCGGCAGGCGTCACCATCCGCCGCGTCCGGGAGGAGACAGAATCGATCCGGACGTTTGTCTTTGACCGGGAGTATGCATTCGTCCCCGGGCAGTTCGTGATGGTCTGGGTGCCGGGGGTCGACGAGATCCCGATGGCGCTCTCCGCCGCCGATGCCATCACGGTGCAGGAGGTGGGGGATGCGACGGCCGCCCTCTTCCGCCTCGGCGAGGGGGACCGGATCGGGATCCGGGGTCCGTTCGGGAACGGATTCTCGGTGTCGGGCAGGACGCTCGCAGTGGGCGGGGGTATCGGCGTCTCGCCGCTCTATCCGCTTGCGGTCTCCGGCAGCATCGATACCTTCCTTCTCGGGGCACGGACCGCGGCCGATCTCCTCTTTGCGGATGATATCCGTGCGTCAGCCGACCTCCGGATCGCCACCGACGACGGCTCCGCCGGACACCACGGCTTTGTGACGGATCTTCTGGAGGAACTCCGGCCGGCTGACTTCGACCACATCTGCGTCTGCGGACCCGAAGCGATGATGTATGCCGTGCTGCAGGTGCTTGATCGCGAAGGGGTTGCCGTACGCGGACAGTTCTCGCTCCACCGCTACATGAAGTGCGGCATCGGCATCTGCGGATCCTGCTCGATCGATCCGGAAGGCCTGCGGGTCTGCCGCGACGGCCCGGTCTTCTCCGGCGACCGCCTCCGCCGGAGCGAGTTCGGGCGCTACAGGCGGGACGCCAGCGGAATGCGGGAGCGGATCTGACCGCTCTCTCAGGACTCCCTCAGCAGGTCTTCGGCAAACGCCTCTGCCGCAACGATGTCGTTTGCATCCGGCCTGCCCTTGTTGATCCCGCCGATGAACGCAAGCGGGCCGTAGGTGTCAAACCCCTCGCAGCAGAACTCGCCTTTGATCAGAAAGCCCTTCGTTACGAGTTTCTCCTTCAGCGCCTTATGCCAGCGTCCCATCAGCCGCGGATACCCGGCGGTGGAGAAGAGGAACGCCCGCCTTTCGCACGATGGCGGCAGCCTGTCAACAAGATCGAGCAGGCAGCCGTGATGCCGCCCGAAGTAGATCCCGGAACCGAGCCCGATCAGGTCGTAGCGCAGGATGGTATCGGGATCTGCATCCGGGCAGGCCAGGAGGTCGGCGCCGAGCCGCTCCGCGAGCGCCCGGGCTATCCTTTCGGTGTTTCCATGGTGTACCGAGATGTAGACGATCAGGGCCTTCGTTCCAATCACCCTGCTTTGGGCAGTGTCGTGCCCCCGGATTATACTATGCGCCCGCCGGCTCCCGGAGGGGATGTCATCCCCTGCCGGAGAACCGGGCGAATATCCCGCTTATCCACTGCATCAGGAGGGATCCGGGTGTCCCGGCCTCCTCGGGCTCCGGGGTTGGCTCGGAAACCGGTGTCTGTTCTTCAACAATCACGTCTCCGCCGTCATCCGGTATCTCCTCCTCAACAATCATCTCTCCGGCATCCTCCGGTGTCTCCTCCTGCAGGAGGCCGGCATCCTTCGTGTAGCAGTGGATACCCGCATCACCGCCGCCAATCGCGGCGACGAGGGTCGATCCGTCCGCCGAGAATGCAAGTTTTCCGACCTGACCGCCGGCGTCGTGACTCCAGAGGATCTCTCCATCTCTACTCAGCACATAGATGAGGTTCCCTGAGCTCGCAGCCACTGCAGAGCCGTTCACGGTCACCGCAACCCCCCTGACACTGGCCTCGGTCGGGAACTTCCAGAGATGGTCGCCTTCCCCGGTCGAGTAGTACACGCACCGGTCCGTCGATCCTGCGGCGACATACCCGCCCCAGGGGGAGATCGCGACGCTTGTCACCGGTCTTCCGGTTCGATAGTTCCAGATCTCTTCACCATTGCGCCGGATGAGGTGCACGCTCTCGCTCGCGCACCCCACCGCGAAATACCCGCCGTCCGGGGAGACCGCGACCCCATAGCAGTTGCCGTCCAGCGTATGGTTCCAGATCTCCTCCTGGTCGAGCCCGAACAGGTACAGCCCGCCATCCACACGCCCGGCGGCGACGATCGAGCCGTTCTGCGCAATCGAGACATCGTGATAGATATAGCCGCTCTTCTCGCTCCAGAGATGATGCCCTTCGCGATCAAACAGGTAGACCTTGTCGGCGGCAGCACCGACATACGATCCCTCCGGAGAGATCCCAACCCCGTTCACCCTGAGCCCGATCGGGCGCGTCCAGAGCCGGGTGCCGTTTGCGTCGAGCAGCACAACCTGATTTCTTACGCCTGCCGCGACCGTGCTGCCGTCGAGCGAGATTGCCACGGCATCGACGGCACCGCCGGTCCCGTACTTCCAGAGGAGGCCGTACTCCGTCTCCTGTGCAACGGCCGGGCATGCGAGCAGTGCGAGAAGCAGGATGAGTGCGAGGGCGGCGAGAAGAGGCGTGCCGGATTCCGGATCATGGCAATACCCTCCGGATTTCGGATCGCCATGCCGCTTCCAGGCAGCAGAATAGCATGCGGACATATCATATCCCCCCTTGGTCTGAACCAGACTGTCTCCGGGGTTATTAATATATTCCTGTTAACCTGAATCATTTATTATTTGACACATTCTACTAACAACTCATTAACTGGAGGGGCAGGATTCGAGAGCAGGAGTATTTATTGGTTGTCCTGCTGCAGATACCAGGAATAAGGCTTTGATGCCAGGAATGCACATGCATGCCTCTTTGTTCCCGCACCTGAGCCGGATTCCGGGCGCCGGGTGGGGCGGCATGCTGAAATAGCGGGTGCTCCCGCCACCCGCTCTCGAGGGCCTGCTGCATGCCGCGCGCCTTTCCGTCACCTGCCTGGCCCGGCGCAGCCTGCCATGCCGTCGATCCCGGTCAGATCTTCGAGTTTGTTGATGTTTGTGAAGGTCAGGAGCTCCGGATCAAGCGCTCTGAGCCGCTCCACACTGACATACCGCGTATTCAGGCTCTTCACCATCGCCCGGAGCGAGAGTTCCTCGTGCTCCTTCAGATACTCAAAGAGGGCGGCGCGTCGGTACACCGCATGCAGGGGCTCGAGTGTATCCTTCGCCCAGCAGGGGATGGCGGCATCGTAGCCTTCAGCGAGCGCAAAAAGGAGATCCACCACGTCGCGATTGATGCAGGGCATATCGCATGCGACGGCGAAGAGATAATCGCCGCAGGCCTCGATTGCACCGGCATGGAGGCCTCCGATGGGGCCGATGCCCCTCCTGATATCGGGTATGCAGCGGACGTCTGTTATATGCGAAAACCGATCGCACTGCTCCGGGTCTTTTGCGACCACGACGATCTCGTCCACCACTTCCCGGAGAGTGTCGAGCAGGCATTCGATGAACGTCTTCCCGCCGTAGCTGAAGAAGTACTTCTCCTGCCCCCCGGCACGGCGGGCCTCGCCGCCCACTAGCACCAGTGCCGACCGCACGTGATCATCCACCCCCCGACGCCAGCCTCTCCCGAAACCTGATCAGATCGGAGATGCAGGCGTTATACGGCAGGTTCATGCCGTGCCGTCCGCCGAGAGCGACGATCGCCCCGTTCAAGAAATCGATCTCGGTCTTTCTCCTCTGCCTGAGATCCTGCAGCATGGATGAATGGTGCGCCGCCGTCGCCGGGAGCTGCGCACTCTGGAGGTGGAGCAGGTAGTCGCCGGGAGCCGCCCAGGGAAGCACAACGCCCTCCGCCTCCGCGACGCGATAGGCCTCCTCCACGATCCGTTCGATGATCCTCCATGCATGCGGGTCGGAAAGGGCGCCGTACGGGACGTCCATGATCGCGCCGAGCGGGTTGAGCGCAGAGTTATAGAGGGTCTTTGACCAGATATCGCTCCGGATCAGGCTGCTCGCCTCTGCATTCACCCCTGCGCCCCGGAAGAGGCCGACCAGCCTCATAACCTGCTCATCCATCCCCTCCGGGTACCGGCCGAGCCGCATCGGCGCGGCCTCGACGGAAACATGCACCGCCGCGTCGCCGCGCCACTCGAACCCGGTGATGATCATGCCGCCGATGATCCGGTCGGTATACCGGGCGATGATCTCCTCGTTCCCGATGCCGTTCTGGAGGCTGACCGTCTCCCGATCCCGGATCACGTCGGCGAACTGCCTGCAGATATCCTCTGTTGCGGTGGATTTGGCGGTGACGATCACATAATCGAACTCCTCCTGGCGCGGCAGATCCTCACCGCAGCTGAAGGAAACGGTGCGACCGCCCCAGATGCCGGTCATCCGGAAACCGCGCTCCCGCACAGCCTCCGCGTGCCTCTTCCTGCAGACCGCACGGACGTCGGCAACCGCAGACAGCTGTGCAGCGACGGAGAGGCCGACCGCCCCTGCTCCGAGAACCAGAATTCTCATGAGATCTACTCTTCCTAAAAACTATGAGGGGATGACCTGTTAAGCCCTCCCTTTCCTCTCTCCCTCGCCTCCATCCGGAGGAGCGCCTCCTTGATCTCCACCGCCGGCGAAAAACCGCCGATCCCGCCCTGCGCGACGATCCGGTGGCAGGGCACCACGAGCGGCGTCGGGTTGCGCGCCATGGCGCCCCCGACGGCCCGCGGGGATGTTCCGACACGGAGAGCGATCTCGCCGTATGTGGCGGTCTCCCCGTACGGGACGCTCCGCACCGCCCGGTAGATTGCCGCGGAGACCGTATCGCCGGCGGTTGCAATGCTCCTGAGCGATACCGGGTCCACCGGCTTTCCCGCGCAGTACTGCCTGATGACGTCGGGCACCGGGCCGTCGATACCTTCCCGTGCGAACCGCAGGTGGTGGACGAGATCGCCCTTCCATGCCACATGCACGTGCCAGAGTCCGAACCGGCAGGATCCGGTCATGATCTCCATGCGCGCACCTCTTTTTGGAAGGTCCCGATATCGCACCGCACAATCTCCTCCTGCAGCCACGGCGGCAGTCCGTCCCTGACCCGCGCCTCGAGGAAGCGCTTCTCCCCGAGCACCAGCACGCCCCGGTCCTCCGGCGTGCGGATCACCCGCCCGAGCGCCTGCAATGCGCGGTTGATCGCAGGCAGCGTGTAGCTGATGAACTCCCCCTCGTCACCGAACCGCATCCGGAAGTAGTCGATCACCATCCGTCGGACACGGTTGTACGGGGCGAGCGGGAGGCCGATGACGAGGGCGCCTGCTAGCATCTCTCCCCGGTAATCGAGCCCTTCGCTCCACTTGCCGCCGGAGACCGCAAAGAGGATGCCCGACCGCCCCTGCCCGGGCAGCGCCAGAAAATCCTGCAGCGCCGCGTTTGCATCCGCCGCGATCTTCGGCTCGATAAAGACCGCTTTTCCCCGTATCCTGCTGCTGCACCGTTCCGCAAACGCGTTGAGCAGCTCGTAGGAGGGGAAGTAGACGGCAAGGTTGCCGGGGAGCGTGGCGAACGTCTCGATATACTCCTCCGTTCGGGCGATATTGTCACTGTTTCTGCGCATGCTGTAGGCGGTGGTGATGTCGTCTGCGCAGAGGACGAGCCGGTTTTCCCGCGGAAACGAGTTCGGAAGCGAGATTGTCGCAACCATAAGATCGCTGAAGTAGAATCGCCGGTAGCTCTCGACCGGAGAGAGCGTCCCGCTGATCATGATGCAGCAGGCATGGGATGAGGCAATCTCCTGCAGCCGGGCGCCCGGGTCGATGTTGCGGACCTCAAGCGTGATCGCACCCTCGTCATCTCGGTGGTAGACGGTGAGAAAGGCGGGATCGGTGGAGGACCGGTAGATCCGGTAGAAGAACTCGCAGAGACCCTCGAGCGCGCTCTTCCGGAACTCACCCGCCTGCAGGTTCTTCTCCCTGATCCGCTCGCTGATGGACTGGAGATCCTCGATGATCTCCTCGATATCACGGTAGAGAGAGCCCCGGACGATCATCCGCAGAAAGATTGCGGGATCGAACCAGTCCTCGATCTCTGTCGATTCTTTCAGCATCTCCATGAACCGCATGATCTCGGGGATGAGGCGGGAGATCGCCTCCGCCTCGCGGCTGCTTTTGCGCTGGTGCGCAAGCTCCATGCCCGCCTGCTGGAGATCCCGCTCCTGCAGGGCGACGCTCTCGATGCTCTGGACTGCCTCACCGCAGTTGTGGGCCTCGTCGATGAGCAGGAGTGCATCTTCGCCATCGATGCCGAGCGACTGGTAGAGCTGCCCCCTGATGGTGTCGTCAAAGAGGTGGTGGAAGTTGACGAGCACCACGTCCGCCTCCCGCGCGGCGTGCAGCATCGTCTCGTACGGGCAGATATCGCGACAGAACTTCACCAGGCGTTCGGGCGGGATCAGTTCGGCGCTGACCCGCTCCGCCCGCACCCGGAGGGCGGTTGACGGGATCATCCTCAGTCCCCCCTCCTCCGGCCGCGAGAAGGATCTGCTGGCGACGTAGAACGGGCAGATCAGCGGGTGTTCGCGGTCCATCCTCCGTATCTGCTGCCGGATCACCCGGTCGGTCGCCGGGACGAGCGATCCTCTCTGCGCCCGCTCCCGCATCAGCGCCGACGAGAATCCTTTAACCCCCTCGCACCGCCGGTAGACGTCGCCCTCGCCGCCGAGCGGGCACATGCTGGATTTTCCGATGAGGTATGCGAACTTCAGGCCGCCCCGCTTCTCCCGGATCAGCTGCAGTTCCCGCAGGAACGTGGTGAGCTGGCTGATCGTCCGGACGGCGACGATCACCTTCCGGCCGCGGCTCTCTGCAAGGAGCGCCGAGACGACGCTTGACTTCCCGCTTCCGGTGGGGGCATCGATCATTGCAATCCCGCCGTCCCGGGCGCATACCGCAGCACGTTCGAGCATCTCCCGCTGGTGGGGGCGGTACTTTGGGTAGGCGAACCAGTCATCGAGGGTATCCATTCTATATCTATTGGAGCCGGGCAGCCTTGTTAGTATCTGCCGGTCCCGCTCCCGCCCCGGAAGATCGTCATCCAGGCATGAAAAGCCTTATATACACCTTTCTGCATCCTCCTCCGCATGGCACTCAGATATGATGTCATTGACAAGATGGCAGCGCTCATCACCTTTGCCTTCGGGCTGGTTGCTGCCCTCGCCTGGAACGAGGCCATTCAGGCGCTGTTTGCACTGTATATCGATCCCGGCGGCTCGATCACCGCAATGCTCATCTACGCGGTGCTCGTGACGATCATCGCGGTGCTCGCGACCATCTGGATCGGGAGCGTTGCGGCACGGGCGCGCAGCGCACCGCCTGCTGAACCCAGGTAACGAGCACGGGCTCTTCCGGCCCAGGGGGTGCGGCGCAGGTCAGATCCGCCCGCACACGCCCTGACGCGGTGACGACAGGAGAGGAGACTATGGCAACCCGGCTGCGCAGCCTGCTCACGCTCGTCCTCCTCGCGGCCGTTACGGCTTCGTTCTGGCTTGCGGATATGGTCTACCCCGATATTGCCCTGCAACTATTCTTCGTCTCGTTTCTTGCGGTCACGGTTGTCTATGCACTCTTCTTTGTCATCGGCGGGCTGGCTCTCCGGCGCATTGCCGAGGAGCGGGCAAGATACTCGTTCCGGAGGATCGTCTCCATCCTCCAGGCCGCCGTCATGGCGGTCATCCTCCTCCGGCTCTGGATAGAGACCGACGTGATCTTTGTCGCCTACGGGATCATCGGGGCAGGAATTGCCATTGCGCTTCAGGATCTCTTCAAGAACTTCGTCGGCGGCATCCTGATCATAGTTACCGGCGCCTACCGTATCGGGGACCGGATCGAGGTCGACGGGACCGAGGGGGATGTCATGGATATCGGGATTCTCAACACCACGCTTCTTGAGATCCATGCCCACGGCGTGAAGGGAGACCAGCCGACCGGCCGGATCACGCTGGTCCCGAACGGCAGCGTGATCTCCTCCCACATCTACAACTTCACGAAGGCGCATACCTTCACCTGGGACGAGATCCACATCCCCATCACCTACGATTCCGACTGGAAGAAGGCGATCACCCTCTTTCTTGAGGTCGCAGGCAGGGAGACGGCGGCGATCACCGCCCGATCGGAGCATGAGATCGAGAACCTCGGGGAGCGGTACTACCTGCCCAAGAAGGTCGTCGAGCCCTCGATCTACCTCACGATTACCGATAACTGGATCAGCCTGGATCTCAGGTACGTGGCGGAAGCAAAGCTCCGGCGGGTGCGCCGGGACGAGCTGACCCGCCGCCTCATGGAGGCGATCGAGCAGACCGACGGCATTACCATCGCATCCGAGACGATCGACGTGCAGGTCGCAGCAAAGCCGGAAAGGCGTACTCATTAACGGCATAAATGTTATCCGGCGCCCCACCCCATGCAGATACGGGCAGGTCAATGGTAAAGAGGTCGGCGAAGGCAGGGATGCCGCCGGGCACACTCGTACACATCGGCGAGAGGAGGCGAGAGGACGTTACGATCATCGTCATCGGGTACGACAGGGATCGATTCGAGGAGTTCGCCTGCAGGAACCCGGAGGACGCTTTTTCCTGCCTCGACCGCCCTGGTGTTACCTGGATCAACGTGGACGGCCTCCATGATACCGGCATCATCAGGGCGCTCTGCGACCATGCCGGTATCCATCCCCTCACACAGGAGGATATCGCCCATACCGGCCAGCGCCCGAAGCTGGAGGATTACGGGGACTACCTGTATATCGTCATCCGGATGTTCTCGTTTGAGGACGGATCCATCCGGCAGGAGCAGGTGAGCATCGTGCTTGGCGAAACCCGGGTGATCTCGTTCCAGGAGCAGCGCGGCGACGTCTTCTCCCCGGTGCGAGAGCGCCTGCGACAGAACAGAGGACGCATCCGGGCAGCGGGAGCAGACTATCTCACCTATGCGCTCCTCGACGCGCTTGTGGATGCGTACTTTCCGATCCTTGAGGAGCTCGGCAACCGGGTCGAGGCGCTTGAGGCGATGGCTCTTGCAGAGCCGGGATCCGGCATCACCGAGGGCATATACGGGCTGAAGCGGGAACTGCGCACCCTGCGGCAGTCGATCTGGCCCCTGCGGGAGGTGGTGAGCGCGTTTGCGCGGGGTGATTCCAACCTTATCAGGGAACCGACACTCGTGTACCTCCGCGATGTGTACGATCACGCCATGCAGGTTGCAGAGACGGTTGAGATATATCGCGACACGGTGGCGGGCGTGCTTGAGCTCCACCTATCCGAGGCGAGCCGGCGCATGAACGAGGTGATCAAGGTGCTGACGATCATCGCGACGATCTTTATACCCCTGACGTTCATCGCAGGCGTGTACGGCATGAACTTTGCGTTCATGCCGGAACTGGAGCAGCCCCTGGGCTACCCGGCAGTGCTGCTCGGGATGCTTGCCGTCGCACTGGTGATGCTCGCCTTCTTCCGGAAGCGGCGGTGGATCTGACTCCGGTCGATCTGCTTATTTCATGCAGCTGCGAATATGGAAGCGATGGCGGACGAGCGCAAGGACTCTCTGACGGTCCGCGAGGTCTGCGGCCGGATAAGGGGCGCCGGAACAAAGGAGGAGCTTGGAGAGCGCCTCGCTTGTGAGGTGATGCTGTACTCGCTCTCGGATCTGCAGTTGATCGGCGGGAAGTTGTACCGCGAGGTGATCGCTCTCCCGTCACCGTACCGGGAGGCGATCAGCCCGTACTTCACCGAGCAGATCTTTGGGGCGTACCATACCCTGATCGCCATGCACCGGCGCGGCGAGTTTGCAAGCCGCCGGACCCCGCTTGCTGATCCCGGGCTCTTCTCGGCATACTGCGCCATGGTGGAGGAGGGATGCTTCTGCCGGAACGGTGGAAGGCCCGTGCAACGGCTCTTCTATTACCTCGTCGCCGCCTTTGCTATGTTCGTCCTCGATCGTCCGGGCCACCCGGTGGGAACCCCGTTTCCCGGCGGCTTTACCGTCGAGGATCGGGGCGGAGCCTACAACTGCCCCATCAGGGATAAGGAAAAAGACGTGCCGTACTCCATCTGCAACTACTGTCCGGCACGTCAGAGCGAGCTTCCATAACCCTCTTTTTTTATGCGTACGCGCCAACCCTACTCATCATATGGCTATTCACCCTATCGACTTCCGGTACGGCACGCCGGAGATGCGGGCGGTATGGAGCGAGGAGAACCGGTTCCGGGCAGTTGTCTCTGCAGAGGTTGCGCTTGCAGGAGCAGAAGCTGCACACGGTATGATCCCGGCAGAGGACGCAGCACAGATCGCAGACTGTGCGAAGAACGCCAGTCTTGACCGCGCAAAGGAGATCGAGGCCGAGATCAACCATGACATGATGGCGATCGTGAAATCCGTCGCCGAGGTCTGCGGCCCTTCGGGCAGGTGGATCCACTACGGAGCGACCTCAAACGACATCCTGGATACGGCGACCGGCATCCAGCTGCGGGAGACCCTCGATCTTCTCGAGCGGAAACTGATCAATCTACTCTCGGTGCTCTTGCAGAGGAGTGCCGAAACGAAGACGCTCGTCTGTGCGGGCAGAACGCACGGGCAGATCGGTGTTCCCACAACCTACGGCCTTCGGTTTGCCATCTGGGCGAGCGAGGTGGCGCGGCATATCGACCGGCTCCGCGAGCTCCGGCCAAGGGTGGTCGTCGGACAGCTGACAGGCGCAGTCGGGACCCAGTCAGCCCTTGGCCCAAAGGCAATGGAGATCCAGGGAACGATGATGGAGCTCCTGGGGCTTGGGACCGTCGATGTCTCCAACCAGCTCATCTCCCGGGACCGCTACGCCGAGTATATCTTCTTCCTTGCAAACGTCGCGACCACGCTCGACAAGATCGGGCTGGAGATCCGCCTGATGCAACGTTCTGAGACCGGGGAGCTCGAGGAGGCGTTCGGGGAGAAGCAGGTGGGATCGAGCACCATGCCCCATAAGCGAAACCCGATTAAGAGCGAGCAGGTATGCGGGCTTGCCCGGGTGGTCCGGGCAGCCGTCGAGCCTGCGCTCCAGAACAACGTCCTCTGGGACGAACGCGATCTGACGAACTCCTCCTGTGAGCGGGTGATCTTTCCCGAGGCCACCATCCTGCTCGATCATATAGTGCAGGTGATGACCGGCGTGCTTGAAGGGCTGCGGTTCAACCATGAAAATATCCGGCGCAACCTGATGCTGCTCCGGGGCGTCAACCTGGCGGAGTCGGTGATGATCGAACTGACGAGGTGCGGCATGAGCAGGCAGGAGGCGCATGAGCACGTGCGGGTGGCGAGCATGCAGGCGCTTGCGGAAGGGCGGGACATCGCGTCGGTCCTTGCGGAGAATCCGGCAGTCACCGCATTTTGCCCGGCGGACGAGATTGCCCGCCTGCTCGATCCCGACGCCTACATCGGCACGGCCGTGGCGCAGGTGGATCGCGTCATTGAAAAACTCTCACCGCTCTGCAGGTAAGATCGGCGCTCCCGCATCACCCTTTTTCGCTGCCGGCGGCAGCGCAACCATTAAATCCCCGGAGATTGATGGACGGGGAGATACGGTCGTCCGGCAGGGGGAGACCGGGCCGGATGCAATCGGGGGGAGTGCATGTCTTCGGGGACGATTCCATGGATCGACAGCGCAAAGGGTGTCGGGATCCTGCTTGTCATCATCGGCCATTCCTTTCCTCCCGCCCTCCTGCGCGATCTGATCTTTGCGTTCCATGTTCCGCTCTTCTTCTTCGTTTCAGGCTACCTCTTCAATTACCAGAAATACCGGGCGCATTTTTCCGGATTTCTTGTGCAAAAGGTCCGCCGCATCGTCTATCCCTATCTCTTCGCGTTCCTGCTCTCGTACATGCTCTGGCTCGCGGTCATCTGCGTTCTGGACGCCTCCGTAGTGAGCGGCGAGTATACCGCCCGTTCACCGGTTTCCGGGCTGCTTTCGGTCCTGTACGGCAACGGGGCGGCCCTCCATGACGCCCTCGCTGCCTATATCCTGGTTCACAACCAGCCGCTCTGGTTTCTGGCCGCCCTCTTCTGCGGCTTGATCGTCCTCTACTCAATCGCCGCGGTGGCGGACGCGCACGGTGAGGCGATCGGCCTCTGCTGCACCGCCGCCCTCATTCTCGCAGGCTACCTCGCAGGCAGGATCGTCTTCCTGCCCTGGGGATTTGACATCGCCCTGCTGGCGCTCGGCTTCATGTATCCGGG
>JAHKLN010000060.1 GCA_020854755.1 Methanomicrobiaceae archaeon
ATCCTCGCCCACGAGACGGCGCACCCCGTCCCGCCCCGCGACCCCTCCCTTGCCGTGACGGTCACTCCCGAGTCGGTCGCGCCCGACTCCGGCCGGTATTCGGCAGATATCACAGTCGTGGTGAAGAGCTGCCGCGGCAATGCGGTGGAGGGAATCACGATCGAATCAGACGGGAGCGAGACCCGGGGCACCGTCACGGCCGGGAAGACCGATGGCAGCGGGATTGCCCACCTCACCTATACCCTCGATGTCAGCCGCGGGCGGACCGCCGGCGAGGATTCGTTCCAGGTGGTGGTGGTCGGCCGCGGGCAGAGGAAAGCGTATGCACCGGTGACGATCGGCATCGAGGGGATCATGCTTGATGCAACCGTGGCAAAACCCCGGATCTCCCCCCGGGAGGCGACCGATATCACGGTCTCCCTCTATTCCGTGGACACAAACGGCGCCCGCAGCCCCCTCGCGGGCAGGACGCTGCTGCTCGAGAAGGCCATGCTTTCGTCGGATGCCCGGGTAATCCCCATGGGTGAGACCGACAGCCGCGGCCAGCCGGTCACCGATGCGAACGGGCAGGTGCACCTGAAGTTCATTGCCGGCGGCGAGGAGCGGATGGAAAAGCTCCGCATCCTCCACCAGGACGTCGGGCGCGGGTACCTGGATGCCATCGAGGCGTTCGTGGTGATCGAGGTAAAAAAGGACGAATACCGGGTGACCATCGCATGGGACGAGCGGGGAACGGGGACGTACCACTACACCCAGACAGGAGCGGTCGATGAGCAGGTGGAGAGCACCTACTCCTTCGGCTTTGACTCCCGCACCACATGGGACAAGTATTCTGGGCAGGAGGCGA
This sequence comes from Methanomicrobiaceae archaeon, assembly GCA_020854755.1. Lineage (GTDB taxonomy): Archaea > Halobacteriota > Methanomicrobia > Methanomicrobiales > Methanoculleaceae > JAHKLN01. The sequence goes on from JAHKLN010000060.1 coordinate 848, forward strand.
CCACCGCCTCCCTGCGGTATGCCGAACAGGGAACCTCCGATTACACGGGATTGATGGCGACCGAGAGCGAGTATCGCCCCACCGTGTTCGGCACCGAGTTCCTGCGCTGGACGACGCAGGGGCAGGGTGCCCTCAAAAGCGCCCCCTCCATCAACCTCGTGGTCGACGAACGGCTGGGCACGCTGTTTGTTGCGCTCAACCCGGTGCCCGTCCCCGTTACCACAACCGGTAGTTCTGATATCTCCTGTGACATCACCTTCGCGGGTATCTCCGGCACCACGCACTACGAGGTTGCGGACGACTGGAATCGCGCCATCTCCGCGCTCGGCTCCAGACCTGCGCCCATAACATTCGGCGACCTGAGCCGGTACCCGCTCACCGACTACTTCCGTGACCCGAACGTCACCGGCCTGCTCGAAAAGACCGGCAGCGAGACCTATGCGAGGAGGTGGCACTATGAAGACAGGGTCGACTATTCCTGGCGGCCGTTCGGCGATTTCTTCGATATCACCGTCGAGGTGAACGGGGAGTTTGCGCGTGACGCCACGATCAGGGCGGTGAAGCTATGAAACCGATTCATGTACTCCTTGTGATGGTCGCCCTTGCCAGCCTCGCCATGCCGGCACTGGCAGCGACGCTTGTGGTGGCGGAATCCGGCGGGGATCATGCCGATCTCCAGGCGGCAGTGGATGCGGCCGGCAGCGGTGATGCTATCGAGGTGCGGTCGGGTACCTACCCGGGCCGGGTCACCGTGGGAAAGCCGCTTTCCATCACCGGCAGCGGCGATAACTGCCGCATAGGGACGGCGAAAGACGAGTACGGCCTTCTGGTCACGGCAGAGGGCGTGACCCTCCGCAATCTCGGGCTTGCGGGATCAGATGTCGCCGTAAGCCTGAACAATGCCCATTCCGCAGCAATCGAGAGTTGCCGCGTCGAGAGGGGGGAGCGCGGCATCCTGCTCGTGGACAGCCGGGCGGTGACGGTGACGGATTCTGATATTTCTGCAGATTTTATCGGCATCGAGGCATCCAACACTTCGCAGATCCGGATATCCGGCACCCGGATCGCCGGGGCGACCCAGGGGATCGTGCTCTACCAGGCAGAGAATGCAGCCCTCCGCGACAACCGGATCGAGGACTGCACGATCGGGCTATTTATCCATGAGTCTGCAGGCGGCGTGCTCGAGAATACCGCCCTTTCCCGCTTGAGAGGCGGGGTGGCACTGCTCATGGCCGTTGACTGGACGATCCGCGGATCCACGCTTGAGGCGGTGGACCAGTACCTCGATGCCTGCATGTCGTCGGGCTGCCGCATCGAGGCGGGGTCGCTCGACGGACCGGATCCCTTTGTATCTGATGCAATCTCTGCGAACCGCTATGACATCGGCATGCTGAGCGTCGAGGGGCGGGACTTTTCGCTCTCGGCGGATGCCACACCGGCACCGGCGGGCTATGTCCGGTATGGAGAGTGCTACCGGATAGCCTTCATCGATGTCGCAAGTACTGCCGGAAGCATGGTACGCGTGGAGGCAGATACAGAGAATCTTGATCTGAACGGCACCGAGCCCGGGACGCTGGGGATCTACCGGGTTGACGGCCCGGTGACGCAGGTCCCGGGTCTGGAAGCCGGAAACAGCACCGTTGCAGCCGTCATTCTCGAGCCGGGATCCTATGCACTGGCGGCAAAGGTGGAGGGATCGGACGGCCTTCTGATATGGGCTGCATTCATTGTCCTCATTGCCGTAGCTCTTGCATCCGCGATCCTGTATTTTAAAGCACAGAGATAGGGGGCAATCTCCCCCTTTAATGCGTTTCTCCGCAGCTATCCCACAGACTATGGGAAGGGATATTGCACGACATCCCACCCGCCTTGAACGTTGGCCTGGGGGAAGGCTGCCATGCCGGCCCTTCCGGCAGCGCAGCCGCACAGACAGTCCGGTCGGCCAGGGGCTCTATAGAAAAGCAGCGGGTATGCTCAACCGGGATGCAGGAATGCTGCCCCGTGCCGAAGCGGGATCATACGGGAGCTGGAGATCCCCCGGTCCGACAGCTTCAGGGGCGGAGAAGGGGTTCCACCGGCGCATCCCACCGGCCTCCCTGCCTCTCCGGCTGCACCGGGGCAGTGCTCACAGGATCTTGCCGATGGCCCTGCTCACGTCGGTCGTGCTGCCGTACTGCTGATCGTCGATCCTGTTCAGGATGCTGATCACCTCGTTCGGCGCCCCGTTCTTCTGCGCCTGGTCGACGATCCCCTTCTTGTCGGTGGGATAGTCGATCCCCTTGAGGTACTTCTGCACCTCGGCAGCGCTGACAGCCGTTGCGGTACTCACGGACGCCTCGCCGCCCATATGAGCGACCC
>JAHKLN010000014.1 GCA_020854755.1 Methanomicrobiaceae archaeon
AGCAGCAGCAGCAGCAGCAGCAGCAGCAGCTTCCCCCCCAGCTGCAGGCGTTTCTGCGGGAGGCTCCGTTGCGGAAGTACGAGGTGAACGTGCTCGTCGACAACACCAGAGCAGAAGGAGCACCGGTGGTCTTTGAGCAGAACCCCACTTACCAGAACCTCTTCGGAAAGGTGGAGAAGGAGGTACAGTTCGGCGCACTGACCACAGACTTCACCATGATCCGGCCGGGCGCGATGCATCGGGCGAACGGGGGATACCTCATCCTCATGGCCGAAGATCTTCTCCGGAACCCCTTCGCCTGGGAAGGCCTGAAGATGGCTCTCAAGACCGAACGAATCCGTATCGAGGAGCCCGGCGAACAGATGGGCTTCATCACCGTCAAGACCATCAAGTCCGAGCCGATCCCCCTTGCCGTGAAGGTGGCCGTCATCGGCAACCCCCGGATCTACCAGCTCCTCTTTTCCCTTGATCCCGACTTTCAGGAGCTCTTCAAAGTGAAGGCAGACTTCGATATCGTCATGGATCGGAACGAGGAGAACGCCGGGAAGTACGTGGAGTTCGTGTGCAGCCTCGCCCAGGAGTTCGACCTGCGGCACCTGGACCGCGAAGCGCTCGCAAAGGTCGTCGAGTACGGTTCCCGGCTTGCCGAAGATCAGCTGAAGCTCTCCACCCGGTTCTCCACCATTGCCGACCTCATCAAGGAGGCGAACTACTATGCAGCCCTGGACGGGACCGAGAGGATAGGCGCACGCCAGGTTCGGAAGGCAATCGAGGAGAGGATCTACCGCTCCAACCTGATCCAGAAGAAGATCGAGGAGTATATGAAACGGGGGATCCTCATCATCAACACCGAAGGATCCATGATCGGGCAGGTGAACGGCCTCTCCGTGGCGCAGGTCGGGGACTTCGCCTTCGGCCGGCCGTCCCGCGTCACCGCGAGCATCGGCATCGGCAGGGAGGGGATCGTGGATATCGAGCGGGAGGCGGCTCTCGGGGGGCCCATCCACACGAAGGGGGTGCTCATCCTCAACGGCTACCTCACCAACAAGTACGCCATGGACAAGCCCCTGAGCCTCTCCGCACGGCTCGTCTTTGAGCAGAGCTATCAGGGCGTGGAGGGCGACTCCGCGTCCAGCACCGAGCTCTACGCCCTGCTCTCGGCACTTTCGGATCTCCCGCTGCGGCAGTCGATCGCCGTCACCGGGTCGGTCGACCAGCGGGGCGACGTACAGGCCATCGGCGGGGTCAACGAAAAGATCGAAGGCTTCTATGAAGTCTGCAAGGCGATAGGCCTCAACGGCGACCAGGGCGTGATGATCCCTGCAAGCAACGTCCAGAACCTGATGCTCAAAGAGGAGATCGTAGAGGCGGCTGAAGCAGGGAAGTTCAGGATCTACCCGGTTCGGACGATCGACGAGGGGATCGAGATCCTCACCGGGGTCCCGGCAGGGGAGAGGAGACCCGACGGGACGTATGAAGAGGGAACGGTGAACTGGCGGGTGAATAGGCAGCTTCAGGCAATGGCGGAGCGGATGAAGGAGTACCAGCTCCTCGCGCATTAGAGGGGCTTTCTGCCCTTCAATCGGTCCGCCGCGCGCCTGGCGGTATTTCCTGCCACAACCGTTAATTCCCTGCAGAACCTACCGATCATCATCCAGATACCGGCGGTCGGCATGAAGCAGATTGATCTGGATGCCATATACAGATCGATGGATCCGGAGGCGATCCCCTGGAATATCGCAGAGCCCCCGGATGCACTCGTCGATCTCGTGGAGAGCGGTGCGGTGGCGGCGTGCAGGGCGATCGACCTCGGGTGCGGTATCGGCAACCATGCAGTGTACCTCGCATCACGGGGATTTGAGATGACGGGGGTGGACATCTCTCCGTCAGCCATACGTGCAGCCAGAAAGAATGCCGAAGAGAGAGGGGTCGCATGCAATTTTCTGGTGGCGGATGTGCTGACAGAGCCCGGGTGGCTGCGCAGGACATTCGATTTCGCATACGACTGGGAGTTGCTTCACCATATCATGCCGGAAGATCGGGAGCGGTATGTGGCTCACGTCCATGCGGTGCTCAATGATGCCGGGAAATACCTCTCGATCTGTTTCAGCGAATCCGATCCGCAATTCGGGGGCAGGGGAAAGTACAGGAAGACCTCTATCGGGACGGTGCTCTACTTCTCCTCGGAGGATGAACTGGAGGATCTCTTCGCGCCGCTCTTTGATATCATAGAGCTGAAGACCATAGAGATCTCCGGCAGATCTGCACCCCATCGTGCGGTCTATGCATTTATGGAAAAGAGATGAGGCAGCCGTATCCGGTATCAGCGGCAACCAGACCCCGGCGTGATCCGCAGGAGGCAAAAAGGCCCATCCGCACGCGATTCTGCACAGTGCTCCGCCCGACGGCGGCCGCAGCGGGCGTGCCTGCCGGCACGGGAATATCCCGGAGGATATAAGGAGATGTCTGCCAGCAGACGGTACAGCAGCGGCCCGGGCGGACACCGTGACGTCTGCCCCGCAACGCATGCCCGCTTTTTGGATCACCCGCTTCGGCGGCTGTTCCACCCGCCGAAACGGATCCTGGACCGGTATATTTGCAGAGGAGACGCCGTGCTCGATATCGGTCCCGGATCCGGCTTCTTCACCCGGCCGATGGCCCGGATGGTCGGTGATGAGGGATACGTCGTCGCTGCAGACCTCCAGGACGAGATGCTTGCCATGCTAAAACAGCGTGCGGAAAGTGAGGGGCTGCTCTCCCGGATCCGGATTCACCGGACATCTGCCGACACTCTCGGCCTCACAGGGTATGGGCCGTTTGACTTCATCCTTGCCTTCTACGTCATCCACGAACTCCCCGATGCCGGGAGGTGCTTCTGCGAGATCGCCCCGCTGCTCCGCCCGGGCGGCAGGATGCTCATCGCCGAGCCGAAGTCCAGGATTTCCGCGGGTGATTTTGAGAGGGTCGTCGCCACGGCAGCGGCCGCCGGGCTGGTACCGGTGGAGATGCCGGCGGTATTCCTCAGCCGCGCCGCCCTCATGGAGAAGGCTTAACGCGGGAACAATCGGTCCCGCGGCAATACGGGGTATCTGGCCGAGAAGAGGCCGCCTCAAAACCCCTGTGCCGGGGGAGTGCTGCCTCTCTCAGTATCATTTCACCCGAAACGACATGACTCCCCGAAGGCCACAGGCATATGGAACGACGGTGGGTGATGCTGCTCACCAGCCATGTTCATATAAACCGCGTATGAAGCCCCCGGAAGGGGCTGCAGGCGCAACGGATGAAGATTCTTGGCGCTGCACCGATATGCAGTGTCCGGTTTTCTCTGACCGTCCCGGGACAGTGGGCCGTGGGGAAAATCGCCATGGGGGGGAGACCGGGGAGGGGGAGACCCCCTCCCCAAAAACCCCTCCCCCCGGGATGAAGCGCCGGTGGGAAGCCGTGTACGGGAGCGAATGGAGTTAAGCGGCAGGAGCCTTCTATTTCAGAAACGGTTCGCATTTTCAGGTTAAACCGCCGATGAAGCTCCCGATGGGGGCAATAGGCTCAACGGATGAAAATCCATGAGCGGATATCGATATCCCGGATCCGGTCTTCTCTGATCCTCCCGGTGTAGTGGACCGTGGAGGGCATCCCAACGGGGGGACAGGGGGAGGCGCGGCCTTCGCTGCCGTGCCGCACAGCCTACACCGCCAGAAACTCTTCCGGAGCCAGGCTGGTGGCGAGCATCACCATGTTGATCTCCCGGTGCTCGCTCCAGCTGTCGGCTTCCCTGTTGCTGCAGCCCACCCAGAACTCCACGATCTCGTCTCCAAGCGGCACGTACCTCCCGAGGGCCTGCACCGTTCGCTGCAGGGGATCGTTTGGTCCGAACAGCTCCGGGTTCTCCTCGATCCCTTCCAGCATCCCTCCGACCGCAGAGAGCCCGATGGCAAGCCCGAGCTCACGGAAGGCAAGGCGGTACTCTGCGGGAAATTCAAGAGATCCGGCCTGCACGAAGGACTCCATGCCGGCCCGGGCTGATTCCACGACGCCGGCCAGCAGGTATGCGTGCTCGAAGCCGCCTTCTATCACCAGCCTGACGATTCTTGAGGCGTCGAACAGGAGGCCGCCGATGCCGAGCGGATCGTCGGTAGCCCAGCTCATACCCCGGCAGATCTCTGCCATCCCGGCAATCTCTTCTGATAGGTCAAACCCCGGAGATCCTCCGAGCTCACGGGTTGCCGCTGCCTGCAGCTCGCTGTAGGTGACGAGGCCGTCGAGCGGATCATGCTGCCCCATGGATGGCACGAGCGGGCGGGTGAGATCGATGCTCATCTTCCAGTACATCCCCTTCCGGCCGCCAGGAAGGGATACGTTCGTGAAGGCGGCATGGGCCGTCTTCGCGAGTTCCATCGCCCACCCGGTATAGGGCGGATCTCCGGTGACCCGGCCCGCACGGTTGAGCGCATGCATCCACTTCGTCAGGTAATGGTAGTACTGCCCGTCCCGGTTCCATTCGAAGCGTGCGTCGAGCGGTTCGCCTTCCCTGCGCTCGTTCTCGCGCTTTCCGATCCGCAGCCCGCCTCTGGCCGGATGGAGCTCGCCCTCCGGCTCGGGAAGGCCGCTGATCCAGCCGGATCTGGGATCGTCGTCGCGGTGCCGGCCCAGGGTGTGATGCACCTGATCGATGAGGCGCAGGGCGAGCTCCCGGTAGGCCTCATCATCTGTACGGCGGAAGAGTTCGAGGTAGTTGCAGACCGCAAACGCATCCGTCCAGAGATAGCGCCTTGCAGGGGCAGCGGCCGGTGCAAGCCCGGTTAGATCGGCAAACCTCTGCATGATCTCCCGGACGGCCTCGGTGGTGGTGTCCATGTTCATCCCGGCACCGTCGGTAATTCGCCCATGCATAATAAGTGTGCGGCCTGCACGAACAGGGGAGGCTTCGGCGCAACCGTCAGTACATCGGCCAGAACGTAAGGAGGAGCGGGATCGAGACGGCCACGATGATCAGCTCGAGAGGAAGCCCCATCCGCCAGTAGTAGGTGAACCGGTATCCGCCGGGCCCCATCACGAGAGCATTGGATTGATGGCCGATCGGGGTCAGAAAGGCGCAGGAGGCCCCGATTGCCACCGCCATCAGAAAGGGATCGATCGACGCCCCGAGATCGATTGCCATCCCGATAGCAATCGGCGCCATCAGCACCGCTGCAGCGGCATTGTTCACCAGGTCCGAGAGGAGCATCGAGATGACCAGGAGGAAGACGAGGGCCGCCTCAGGCGGAAAGATCGCGGAGGCAGTTACGATCGAATGGGCGATCAGTGCGGCACCGCCGGTTGTCTCAAGCGCCTGGCCGACCGGGATCATCGCACCGAGCAGGACGATGATCGGCCACTCCACGCGATCATAGATCTCGCGGAGGGAGACGATCGAGGCAAGAAGCATCCCGACGACCGCAGCAGAGAGGGTGACCTGGACCGGAAGGAGGCCTGTGGCCGAGATGGCCAGCGCGGCAGCAAAGATCCCGACCGCAAGGGCGATCCGCCTTGACATGCCGATCTTCAACCCTCGTTCCGCAAGCGGCAGACAGCCCCGGGCTGGCGAGCGATTCCTGTATCGTCTCCTTCCTTCCCTGGAGGAGGAGGATATCTCCGGGGCGAAACCTGATCCGGTTCAGCCGATCCCGGATCCGGGCACCTTCCCGTGCAACCGCAAGCAGATTGGCGCCGTACAGCCATCGGAGGTTCGCGGAATACGCCGTCATGCCGATGATAGGAGAGCCCGGTTTCACGATCGCCTCGACCATCCCGACCGCCTCCGAGCCGATGACCTCATCCCTGAGATCAACCTTCCCGGCAAGCTCGAGCGGTCCAGCGTCAAGGAGCGTCTGCAGATCCTCCGAATCGGCCTGGACGATGAGGATATCCCCTTCCCTGATCATTTCGTAGCTTGCCGGGGCGACAAACCGGCGTTCGGCTCGCACCAGCCCGACCACCGTCACCCCGGCCCCGGTTGCGCCCCCGATATCGGCGATCATCCTGCCTGCCAGTTTCGAGCCCTCCGGCACCCTGACCTCCGTGAGGTAATCCTTCACCTCAAAGAGATCCTCCCGCGATCCCGGCCCCTTCCGATCCAGGATCAGCCGGTAGCCGATGAGGGAGATGAAGAGGATCCCTGCGATCGCCACCCCCACCCCGACGAAGGCGAAGTCAAAGATCAGGAAGGGTTCTCCCCCGTTCTCGGCCCGGAACGTGGCGATGATAATATTGGGCGGTGTGCCGATGAGGGTCGTCATTCCTCCGAGAAGCGAGCCGAAGGCGAGGGGCATCAGGAGAGAGGAGGGAGAACGGCCGCTTTTGCGGGCGAGCCGGATCCCGACCGGCATCATCAGGGCGAGCGCCCTGACGTTGTTCATGAAGGCCGAGAAGATGCCGACGATGCCCGTCAGCGAGAAGACCTGCAGTCCCGGGCGATCTCCGATCCGGGAGACTCTTCGGGTCAGTATCTCGATCAGCCCGGAGTTCTGGAGGCCCCGGGTGACGACCAGGACCGCTGCAACCGTGATCACTGCAGGATGGCCGAAACCCAGGAACGCATCGACCGGATCGACGATCCCCGCAACCGTGACGATCAGGAGCGCGATCAGCGCCACGATATCGTACCGAATCCTTCCGAATGCAAAGAGCGCCAGTGCAAGGATACGCGTTCCGAAGACGATAGCCTGATCGAGCATTGCATGATCCGCCGTCGGTACAGAGTGAACGGCGGTTGGTAATTATACCTTCTGATTATATGGCGCCATATCCGGGCCGCGTGCAAAGAGACGCCGTTTCAGGCCGGCCTCGGCCCATCTTTCGGCCTGCAACCGCTATGGCTGCCAGTTCGCTGCCGCATGCGCCCGCTTGAGGGGCGGTTCAACCCCGTCTCGTGCCGGGGGATGCCGTTTGCATGCTGCACCGGCCTGATAATCCCGTTGCCCGACGGTCGGAACTTATAAGTATACGATATCCCACTGATGCCTCGCAGGCTGCAGGTTGCACCTGAGAAAGGGGGTTGCCGGGGCTCCGGGATGCCGTTGTCCTGGTATCCACGGTAGGCGTGGAGACCCACTCCATGCCTCATGAGAGAGGCAAGTTGCAGATCTGGGTACTGAAACGGTGGTGAAAATGGCTGAACAGCAGCAGATGGAGAGAGGAGAGGCCCGGCCCTGGCAGGAGACCATGGTCCGGAAGAGCAACAACCAGGAGGAGCAGTTCAACCCTGACAAGATCAGGAGGTCCATACAGAACGCCGGAGCAAACCAGCAGCTGGCAGACGAGATCACCCAGGACATCCAGGGGAGCACGCATTCCATGATGACGACATTCGAGATCGACAGCAGAATCCAGGACGTCCTCAGGCAGAGGGACCAAAACGCCTACCAGAACTGGATGCGGTGGAAAGAGCAGCACCAGAAGATGCGGTAAAGCGTTGACCTGATAGTATCGCGGGTGGTGATGATGCCGGGTGGCCGCCGGCAGATCGAACCGGCGGCCCCTCCGGCAGCACGCCTGTAATGCGCGCACAACTTTTTTATGATGAAAAGGCAATTTTTATATGCATCGGGATTGTTGTAGTTCCGAAAATGCAAAAATAGCACGCCATTTCTGATATCCGGCCGGCAGCATTCCAATTCTTGGGCCCGTAGCTTAGTCCGGTCAGAGCGCCCGGCTCATAACCGGGCGGTCATGCGTTCAAATCGCATCGGGCCCACTGATTAACCCATCCCTCACCGGAGGTGCTGCCTGCCCGGGCACGCCGGAAGGATGGCCCTACTACAAGGGGCTGCATTTCTGCGCCGGACAGCAGGCTGACATTTTTATATGACCACTGGTATATTGCATGCCCGCCGGACGGCGACCCGAGGAGTGTGAGAGACGACGATGTTTCCATCAAACGCCACCGCGCCGCTCGCGAATGTCATCATCATCGCGGCCATCCTGGTTGCCGCGCTGCATCTCATGGCGGCCCTTGCAACCCCGATCCTAGTCGCCTTCGTGCTGGTGGCGGTCACTGCACCGGTGATCTCCGGACTCGAGAGGAGAGGGCTGCCGCAGAGGTATGCAATCCTTGCCGTTGCCGGGACGGTCGTGCTGATCATTCTGGCGCTGACCGTGCTTGTGAGCATCTCGCTCCTCGAACTGCAGCAGGCGCTGCCCGCTTACCGGGATGTGATCGGGCAGCAGACTGCCCTCATCGAGTCCTGGCTCGCGGCACGCGGGATCGATATCGGCTTGCCAGCACTACAGGAGCCCGGCTCTGGAACGGCGTTCATCCCGACGATCGGGGCGATCCTTACTGAACTCGGAGTGCTTGCCGCAGGTTTCCTGGTGCTTATCGTGGCGATCGTCTTCATGCTCGGTGACTTTCCGGGCATCGCCTTCCGCATCAGCCAGGCTCTCGGCGACACCGCGGCACTGACAGCGGCGTTCGACCGTTTCAACCGTCGGCTGACGACATACGCAGCCGTAAAGGCAGGAGTCGGTTTCATTACCGGGGGCGGTCTCACGGTGCTGCTCCTGATCATGGGGGTGGAAACCCCGATCCTCTGGGGGCTTCTCATCTTCCTCTTCAGTTTCATCCCCTTCATCGGGCTGCCGATCGCCTCGGTCCCTCCTGCAGGCGTCGCAGGGCTTCAATACGGGATATGGGGCGTGGCGGCGGTGCTCGCAGGCGTTGCGATCATCGATCTGGCGGCGCGCACCCTTCTCTTTCCGCAGAGAATCGATCGGATCTGCGATCTCTCCAATGCGGTCATCATGCTCTCGGTCTTCTTCTGGACCTGGGTGCTGGGCGTTCCCGGGCTCTTTCTTGCCGTCCCGCTGACGATGTTTGCGAAGATGGGGCTTGAATCATCGGATGAGACACGCTGGATGGCCGTGCTGCTAAAACCGCCGATAACGCAGGAATGACGGGAGAACGGCAGCAGAATGTCGCCGGAAAAGCGCACGATCGGCCTTTCGCAGATCTCCCGGCCGGAATACGCGGGATGGGGCAGAACGGGGAGGGGAGAGGAATTCCGGCAGGTTTTTCAATGACGGACCGGTCATACTCCCGTATGAAATGCCCGGTATGCGGTGAGGACTGTATCAAGAATGCCAGCGAGATCCTCGCCCTGCGCCACGAGATCTTTAAGCCCTGTCCCGACTGCAGCGGTCGGACCTTTGACAAACAGGTTCCTCTGCCCGATATCTCTATCGCTCCTCCCTGCTCCTGCGGCAAGCGATTCATCGACGAGGTCTTCGCCCATGTCTATGCGATCCGTATCGAGGAAGGCGACCTGAACCGGCAGGATCCGCTCCGCGCCGCAGGCATACCCCTGATCCATCCGGGCTTTGCCATGGCCTCCGCACCCTATCTTCCGGAAAAATCCCTCGTCCTGCTCTCCCACACCATCACCCGGCAGACCGCCGACCGGCTGATGGCCGAGGTGCCGGAGATGCGGGGGGTGGTGAAATGCGGGGATTTCGTGCCCGGCATCGAAGATATCGATCTGGACGGCATCCCTGAGGTGCATACCCTGCTTGCCGGGTGCGATGTGCGCGCAAATATCTTCACCGCCCAGACAGAGCCGATCGTCGTTTACAAGCAGCAGTCGACGATGCATATCGAGTTTCCCCGGGGATACGACCCGAAGATTATCGCGGTCGGGGCGAACGTCAGGAAGTTTGAGCCCCGCACGTTCGTCGACGCCCTCTGCGGTGCCGGAACGCTTGGCATTCTGGGGGCGCTCCTCGGCGTGCCCCATGTGATCTTAAACGACGCGTGGTATGCAGCGGCCTTCTGGGCGGCGTACAACGTCCGGGTGAACGGCGAGCAGATGAAGGTTGATTCTGTCGATCTGAAGTACGACTACGAAGAGATGAAACAGCGGCCCGTGGAGCGGGAGCCCAGACTGATCGCAGAGACCACCGGAGAGCAGTCCATCGAGGTCTATCAGGGCGATTTCAGGCAGCTCCACACCGTGCTGCCCGCCGATGTCGATCTCTCGGTGATCGATATCTTCGAGAAGAGAGACCGCGAGCTGACCCGGCGCGTGGCGGACGAGTGGCGAAGCCGGGTGGGCGGAGAAGTATTTATCCCCTGAAGTCTACTAATACTGGGGACTAGCCCGGGTGGCTCGGCGTCACCTGTAACCCGAAACCGCCAACATGCGGGGGGCGAAGTTTGAGGACGGCTGAGGCGACCCGCAGGAGGCTGTGTGTCCTGACGGAGAAACCTCGTCCTGTGAGGTCGGCGGACAGGTATCAAGGCCCCGGAGGGGGCGGCGACCTGTTGCCGCGGAGACCGGTCCAGGCCCGGAAGGGAGCAGACTTACCGTGGACGTTCGGCGCCCACAGGGTTGCGGGGCGGAGGAGGGATGCCCGGGTGAATGCGGGCACGCGCTGTCAACCGAGAACGTGTCCCCAACGGCGATTTCTATGGTGAAAGTATCGATTGTCGGAGCGACAGGAAATATCGGTCTATTCGCGTCCCATACCATATCTGAAATACCGTATATCCATGATATGCTGCTCATCGGGCGATCGGGGCGCGAAAAACTGCTAGAAGGGTGTGCTCGCGATCTTAAAGACTCTTTTGCGGCGCGCGGTACCCATCTGCACCTCTCCTACAGCACCGATCTCGCCGACGCCAGGGAATCGGATGTGGTGGTATGCGCGTCGGGCGTTCCGCGGCAGCCCGGACAGGATCGCAACGATCTCGCCCTCGGAAACGCACGGATCGTTGCAGATATCGCAAGAACCATCGGCAGAATTGCTCCTGACGCCATTCTTCTCATCATCACGAACCCGGTCGACCCCATGACCGCCGTCGCACTGGAGCACTCTGGCCTCGAACCCAGGCAGGTATTCGGGCTCGGCACGCATCTCGACTCGATGCGCCTGAAATCACTCATTGCCAACTACTTCAAGGTGCATGTCAGCGAAGTGCATACCCGCATCATCGGGGAGCATGGCGAGAGCATGGTCCCGCTCTGGTCCGCAACGACGATCGGGGGCATCCAGATATCCAATCTGCCCGCATTCTCCGGACTGCCGGCACAGGAGATGATGGAGACCGTCCGTACCAGCGGGGAATTCATCATCAGGAACAAGGGCGCCACGATCTACGGTCCCGGTGAGGCAATCGCAACGCTCGTGAAGACGATCCTTGGAGACGAGAACCGTATCCTGACGGTATCGAGCTATATCAGGAGCGAGGTGCATGGTATCGGAGACGTCTGCATCGGCGTACCAGCGCGCCTCAACAAGCAGGGCGTTTTTCCCGTGCCGATCAGGATAGAGGAGCCGGAAGTGATCGGGTTTCAGCGATCGGTGGAGAAGATCCGGGCGATTACCCGGGAAGTCATGGAAAAACTGGACCGGTAAATCCGGCAGGCGCACAAAAATAGCACCTTCGGCGCCGAATGCGAGCGCCGGATACCGCATCCCCGCAAGGAGAGTTCGTCTACGTCAGCGTCAGCTCGACGATCTCGGCGCTTCCCACGCCCTCGAGCTCGCGGAGCTTCTGCTCGACGGCATCGGGCGCACCCGCCTCGTCGGGAACGATGACGGCGATCTTCAGGGCGACCAGGCCGAAACCTATCGGCTCTTCCCTGATGTCCCGTGTCTCCGGGACCTGCGTCCTGATCGATTCCTTTAACGCGCCGATATCCACCTCAGGCGACTCCGGCATGATCTTCAAGATTATCGCAACACTTCCCATCGCCTACGGCCCCCGAAATCCGCATGACGGACAGATATATGGAACGCTCTGCTCCCTGCAGCGATAGCACCGCCTGATCCAGCCGGAGCAGACAGGGCACTTAAAGGATGTTGCACCGGTCTCCGCCAGCTGGCCGCGGCACGATGTGCATTGTTCTCCTGTAATCATCATGGTTACCTCAAATGCTTCTAATACAGTCGCCGTGAGAGCAATTAAAATCTCGTATCAATCACCGTTCCCATAACCGGAAGCCCTTTGAGGAGCTGCGAGATGCGGGCGGGAACCCGGCCGTTGATGACCGTCGTCCGCACGTTGTGCTCGAGCACAAAGGGGATGAGGAGCGGATCGACCTCACTGCAGGGGCAGGGGCGATCGACCTGCTCCTGCAGGACGCGGTGGCGGTATATGCCGTCGACCGATTTCAGCAGGACGAGATCCGTGCCGAGCCGGTCGGCAATCCACGCGGCGATGGTATCGGATGTGACATCCCACGAGTGCGGAAGCGGATCGACCCGCCGCATGAAGCAGTACGGCAGGAGGACCCTCGGTTCGCCGGGAATTGCAACCGCCCCGGTCTCGCGGATGCCGTGCGATGCGATGTACCATCCGTACTGCTCCATGGCGGCGATCGCCATCCAGTGAGCGGCATCCTCCGAAAGGTTCAGCCTCCGCACGCGGTCGGCGAATCTTCCGCCGCCCGGCACGATCAGCACGGGCCGTCTGCTCTCCCTGATGATCACCGCAATGGAGGCCGCCCGGTCAAAGAGGCTGCCTCCCACCTTTATGACAAGCGGCGCCGGGGCAGGGGACATATCGCCAGATTATAAAACGGGCAGAGACATAACAGTTCTGCATGCGCCGGCTTCTCCTGCTTCTCCTGCTGGTATGCACCTGTGCACCCGCCGGCGGCGTCCAGATCGTCGAGTTCTGTCCTGATCCCTATTTTTCCGGCGATCCCGACGAATATGTCGTGCTCGAGGGCAGGGGGCTGCTGGACGGGTATATGGTGACGGACAGAGAGGGGAGCTTCCGGTTTCCGGCAGGATCGAGGATCGACGGGAGGGTGTATGTCGCCAGGAACTCGCTGTACTTCGAGAAGAGCCATGGGTTCCTGCCGGACTTCGAGCTCTACGACTACTCTCCCCGCGTGGCCGATGCAATCCGGAGCGGCGACTTCCGGCTGGCGAATGCCGCAGACGAACTGATCCTCTATAAGGGCGCGGAGATCGTCCAGCAGATCGTCTGGCCCGGCGATGTCAGCCCCCGGGAGGGGAGGATTCATTTCCTGCAGGACGGCATGTGGGATCCGCGGCCCCTCCAGATCGGCCAGTCACGGTTTGATCCCGCAACCTTCGAGGGCGTCACCGTCACCGCCTTCGTCTCGCCGGACTGTTCGTACGATGTCTTCCATGCAGCCGTTTCGGGCGCAACGACCGAGATCCTTGCCAACGTCTATGAATTCACGGATCTCACCATGGCAGACGACCTCGTCAGAGCACGGGAGCGGGGAGCGGCAGTCACCGTCCTGCTCGAAGGAGGGCCGGTCGGGGGCGTCTCCAGAGAGGGAAAGACCGTTTCCTGGTACATGAACCGCACCGGGATTCCCGTCTACCAGATGACTACAACCGATGACGGGCATGCAAAGTACCGCTTCAACCATGCAAAGTACCTGGTCATCGACCGCAGGGCGGTCGTTATCACGAGCGAGAACTTCAAGCCCGGCGGTTTCCCTCCGGCGGGAGGGAGCGGCAACCGCGGATGGGGGGTCTATCTCGAAGATCCTGGGCTCGCCGCATATTTTGCAGAGGTCTTTGCCCGGGACGGCAGCGGGGGCGACATCGTCCCGGCGGCGATGGCGGAGACGCCGTACGATCCCCCGTCTTTTGCCCCTTATACCGTGGAGTTTCTGCCTGTCCGCGTCGAAGAGGCGCGGGTGACGCCGGTGCTCTCACCTGATACCAGCCACCTGATCCTTGAGATGCTGGAGCGCGCCGAGAGCCATATTGCAATAGAGCAGGCATATATCAGGAACGCATCCGCAACAGAACTCAATCCTTTCCTGAACGCAGCGATCGACGCGTCACGGCGTGGCGTTGCGGTCCGGGTGCTGCTCGACTCCTCCTGGTTCAATGTAGAAGGCGACGCTGACAACGACGAGATGGTCGCCCTCATCAACCGGATCGCGCGGCAGGAGAATCTGCCGCTCGAAGCGCGCTGCGCTGATCTTGCGGCAAACAACCTGGAGAAGATACACACGAAGGGAGTGATCGTCGATGGAAGGGAGGTGCTCGTCAGCAGCATCAACTGGAATGAGAACTCCCCGAACTTCAACCGCGAGGCGGGCGTGATCATCGAGCATCCCGAGATCGGGGCATATTTTATGGCAGCCTTCCTGGACGACTGGGACGCCTCGCGGGCAGGCGCGGGAGCAGATGACCGGGATTACCGAAAGATCGCGGTAGGCGGGGTCGTTCTGGCGGCGCTCATGGTCGTCTACCTGCGCCGGCACCGATGACCGGAACCGCTACTTTCCGAAAGGCTTTCCCGCCGATCTGCAGACATCGCAGATGGTGATCATCCCGCTTCCGCTGTCGACTGCGGTTACCCATCTCTCAATGATCTCGTCCAGATCATCGGGCAGATCCGTCTCCGACCGCCCTCGCTTTCTGCTCAGGTACTGAGAGATCGCCGCCCTGCTGATGCCCAGCCGCTTTGAGACCTCGCTCTGGCTGATCCCTCTCTGGTGCACAAGCCGGTAGACCATCTCCGCCCGCATCCGCGGTAACAGCGTCCGTGCGAGGCTGTCGCAGAGCATGATGTTGCAGACGTGATCGTTCATGCCGCAGTCACCGCCCGTGATGCCCGGTACTCGTACAGGATCTGGCGTGCATCCCTGAAGTTGAACTTTTCGATGATCATGTCGTTATCCTTCAGTTTCTTCAGGGCGTAGCGGACCGTGCGGGGTGCAAGATTACTGAGTTTCACTAGCTCCTTGTGGGTCATGGCACCTCCATCCTCAAGCAGGACAAGGATTTTTTGTGAGGATGGTGGCAGATTGACAGTTCCCATGAGTAGTAGTTAACACTGTTAACATATCAAACTGACGATTCTTTATGCCTCTTCCGCCAAGTATACTGCATGCTTGAGCGGCAGGAACGAACCGCCCTTATCCTGCTTGCAGGCGTGGTGATCGCTCTGTGCGCAGCGCACCTCGTTCTCGAAAGCCTCTCCAGGCCGGTCTTTGCGCGCCCCTACTCGGGCGACGCAGACGACGGGGACCTGGTCTTTCTCGAAGGACAGGTCGATCAGGTGCGATTGACCGCCAGCGGAGGCCACCTGATACTGGAGGTGGCAGGGGTGCCGGTCTTCGTCCCGGAATCGGTCGCGGCCGGGATTGAGGTGCGCGAGAACGATCTCGTCAGGCTGTACGGACTGGCGCAGACGTATCGCGGCAACAGGGAGATTGTGGTGCGGTCGCCCGGGGATATTTGGGTGCTTGCCAGAAGCTAGCGCGGCCCCGAATGGAAGATATCCGCATCGCTGTCGCTTTTAAATTTGAGCTTTCTGTAATCCTCCGGCTTCTTTGCGGTTTCGTCCTTCTGCTCGACTTCCACCGCCTTTGACCCGTCCTCGTCTTGAGGTCGGAGCGGCCTGCGCTCCATCTGCCGGCCTTCCACCCCGGCTCCCATCGAGACGTCCCCCTCTTTGATCTTTTCACGCGGCATACAGAACGATCGCCGACCAGCCTAATAAGCATGCGCACCCGAGGCACGCAGGACCGGTGGGAGCTGCCGGGCTTCCTCCGCAAACATCCGCCCCCCAGGACGATAGCCCGTGAGAATCCGTGCATGGGAGCAGGAAGAACCGTGCGGAGACTCCTCGGGGATCTCTACGGCCGTCGCCTTTACAGCACAGAGGAGCGGCGACCCTCGCCGGCGGCGCGCAACGGGAGGGTGTGGGAGCCGGGTCGGGCCACCCTGATCCTCACATAAACCGCTCGAACCGCTCCCGCGGAACCCTGCAGATGGGGCAGATCTCCGGCGGCGCCTCACGGGCGCAGAGGTAGCCGCAGACCCGGCAGCGCCAGACCGGCAGGGGAAGCGAACCGCCCACCGCCTGGGGAGATGCCGCCTTCCGCTGCGCACGCGGGGGCCTCCGTTCCGGCACGGGATCCGATTTCCTCATTCCGGCGGCGACATCGCCTGATACGTAGAGCGCACAATAGCAGGCACCATAGTCGGTGAGATCGGGATCGCGGTAGTCGCAGGGGCAGATGATATCGGTATCCTCTGCCCGATTGTCTGCGGCAAGCCGGCACGGGCAGGAGAAATAGCCGTACCGCTCCATATTCACGAGCAGTCCCCTGACCAGATCACGGGTGAACGCCGTATCCGGATTCAGGTGGTAGCCGCCCGCTTCCGCCTCCCGATCAAGCGCCTCGTACAGGCGGTCGATCTCCTCGTCGCTGATCTCAGGCTGCATGCAGGGCCTCGCGGATCTCGTCCTCCCGGTAGCCGACGATCACCGTTTCGTCGTTGATGACGAGGGTGGGGAAGGCAATGTTCGGGTTGTAGGCTTCGACCTCCTTCAGCACTCTCGCCCGCTCCTCGCCTTCCAGCAGGTCGACGTAGAGATATGAGAACTCGACGCCGAGATCGGTGAGGAGCTGCTTCGTCTTGCCGCACCAGACGCAGGTGGAGAGGGCGTAGAGCATGATCTTTCCAAGGTTTTTACCGGGTACGTGAACAATCTCCATCAGAGGATGACCTCCTCTCCCGTCCACTGGCGCCGGATATCATTTAACCTTTCGTCCCTGAATACTCCGGAGAGGAGGGCGCAGTGCACCATCCTGCCGGCCGGGATATGGGCTGTCCCCGGTTCCTTCGCTCCCGCTCTGTGATGGCGTCAGAAAGCCCGTCTGCGGCCTCAAAGGTGAGGTTCACACCCTCAAGGAGGGGAATATATGCGATACGGGAGACGGGCGCCACCAAAAACGCGTCCTCACAGCCTGCCGCCTCGAGAAACGCTTCGTCAGAGAACGGCGGTCTGCAAGACCGGCTACCCGTTCGCAGAGCACCCTGCCGATATCCACCGGTTTCGTATCTCCGGTATCCCGTGTTCATAAAGTCATGGAGCAGGCGATCCGTCCGGCGAAGGGGGAATATATCGATGACGCGATCCAGCCCGTCCTGCGAGAAGAGCGCATCGATCCGCCGGATGTTCTGCACTGCCTGCAGCAGGAGCTTGAGCTCCATCTTCCTCCCGCCACAAAATTCCCCGGTAAACCGGCCGAATTCCGTCAGGAGGTCTTCGATCCTGTCCGCTTCGATCAGGTGCCGGTGTTTTTTGGCATCCTCCTCTTCTCCGAGGTCTGCAGGATAGTATAAGAGGTAACAGAGCCTTCCGGCCATGACGGTGGTGCTTGCCAGTCCGGGCGGGTATCGGGAGACGGTCGGCGGCTCTGATGCCGCAGAGGGGGAGAGTTGCCGGAGAGGCCTCAGGATATTCCGCCGGCAGGAGGGTCTGCATCCCGGTCATCGGCTCTGCATAGAGTACCATTGCCGACTTCGACGTCTCCTTCGTTCGAGCAGCCCCTGCTCTCCCAGTACCCCCGGTAGCCGTCGTTGTCCGACACCTCGATGAAGGTGATCCACCGGATCCACTTGTAGCCCCACTTTCCTTTTGCAACCAGAATGAAGGGAAATCCCAGATCGGCGGGGAGAGTCACTCCGTTTGCCCGGTATGCCATGATGATATCGTTCTCGATGATATAGGCAAGGGGAAGCGATGTCGAATAGCCGTCACGTGCATGGAATATGACCGTATTCGCTCCGTCGCGCTGACCGGCCGCCTGAATCAGATCGGCGACGAGGACACCCTCCCAGTATATGGTCGCATTCCTCCCGTCCATGAGATAAATGGGAGCAATCGCCCCGTGGGCGGTGAAATTGTCGACGACCTCGCTGTAGGTGTAGCTCCGGGGAGCGGTCACGCAACCCCCGATTGTGAGCCGGTAATCATCGCGATCGATATACTGAATCTCTCCAATCGACGGCATGTCAAGATCGGCAATGGAAGAGAGCGATTCTCCCCCGTATTCGCGCAGCTCCAGAGCGTGCAGGAGGGGGGAGGTTCTGCCTCCCCCTTCGGCAAGAAGGCTGCAGGCGAGCAGGAGAGCGAGGATGAAGATAAGCAGTGCAGCCATCAGGCGGGGGATCGACATGTGTCCGGACCCCGGGTTTGAAATTCATGGCTCCTGCCGCATAAGAACGTTTGGGTTGGCCGGTGAAGACCGGCCATCAGGGGGTGAGCGCCCATGCAGGCATATCCAGGGTGAGCCCGAGCACCCACGTGACAAGGGTGAAGAGCGCCGCCGCCCACAGGCCGACGCCGGCAAAGTTCAGCACCCACCCCGAGCGCATCAGATCACGGGACGTGAGATAGCCGGTCGAGTAGGCGACGGCGTTTGGCGGCGTTGCCACCGGGAGCATGAACGCAAGGGACGAGCAGACCGCTGCGGTGACCATCAGGATGAGAGGGTTGATCCCCATGCTCACGGCGGTCACGCCCATGATCGGGATCATGACCGCCGCCATTGCCGTATTCGAGGCGATCTCGCCGGCGAGCGACACCACGGCCGCCACCAGAAGGACCATGATCAGGATGGGAAGGCCGTGGAGGACGGTCAGGTAGGAGACGATCTGGGAGGCGAGACCGCTGCGTATGAAGGCTTCTGAGAGGCAGATGCCGCCGCCGAAGAGGATCAGGATGCCCCAGGGGATCTTCACGGCCCATTCCCAGTCCATGACGAACGTGCCCTTCTTCAGGTCGGCGGGGAGGATGAAGAGGAGGAACGCCCCGAAGACGGCGATCGTTGAGTCATGTATACCGGGAAAGATCATATCGAGGCCGGGGATGACGAACGTCCCGATCTCCTTGGTGGACGCAAAGACCCAGGCAAGCGCGGTCATGACAAAGACGAGGAGCGTCCACTGCTCCCCCCGGGACATGCGTCCCATCTCGTTCAGGTGTTCGCGGATAATGCCCTTCGCCCCGGGGAGCTCCTTCTCCATCCGGCGGTATGGCCCGTAGACGAGCCAGATCCAGGCCAGCAGCAGGAATAGGGCCGCGAAGGGAACGCCAAACTGCATCCAGGTGAAGAAGTCGATGTTCGGGGCCGCGGGAAAGAGCGTTTCCAGCTGTGCAAGGAAGATGCCGTTTGGCGGGGTGCCGATGATCGTTGCGACGCCGCCGATGCTTGCCGCATAGGGGATCGAGATGATCAGGCAGGTCGCAAGCGATTGTTCGGCCTTCGTGAGGTTCTCGAGACCGATGTTCGTTCCCGGGATGACGGTGGCAATGATCGCGGCGGCGATCGGGATCATCATCATGGTGGTGGCGGTATTGGATATCCACATGGAGAGGAACGCGGTCGCGATCATGAACCCGAGTATCACCTTTCGCGGGCTCGTTCCCACAACCGCAATAATATTCAAGGCGATGCGCCGGTGCAGTCCCCACCGCTGCATGGACATGGCGATGATGAAGCCGCCCAGGAAGAGGAAGATGACCCTGTCCGCGTACGATGCCGCCGCTTCCGCCGGGGAGAGGATGCCAAGGAGCGGGAAGAGGATCAACGGCAGGAAGGCCGTTGCTTCGAGGGGGATGCTTTCGGTCACCCAGAGGGAGACCATCAGCACGGTTACTGCCGCCACGTACCGCGCCTGCACGGGGAATGCTGCCGGATCGATGGGCGCAAGCACGATCAGAAAAAACAGCAGAATCGCCAGAACAAGGGTGGCTGCTCTATTCATTCCTAAACACGTTGGAGAGCAGATTATTTAATTCGTGGGGGCGCTTTATGCACTGATGGATGTCTCCGCGCGTTCCGGAATGGTGACGATGACGAAATAACCCGCTGCCGGGCTTCTTCGTCAGATCCAATTGACGCGCGGAGCAACAGGCGGCCATTGTATTCCCGGAGAATCAAACCGGTGTATGGAGGAGAAGATGCCCGCCGCCTGGCTCTCTGCGCTCCCGTGCACGGCTGTCCGCCGGCTATCAGAGCAGCGGGAGGATAGCCTGAGGGAAGCCGTATACGGGAACGGATCAGATCGGGCGGCGAGGGCGTTCCCATGTCAGAAACCGGATCGATTCCCATAAAACCGCCCATGAGCCCCGGATAGAGGCTGCAGGCTCAACAGATGAAAATCCATGAGCGGATATCGATACCCCGAATCCAGTTTTCTCTGACCGTTTCGGGACCGTGTACCGCAGGAAACATCCCAACGGGGGGTCTCCCCCTCCCAAAAACCCCTCCCCCGGATGAAGCGCCGGGGAGTAGCCGTGTACGGGAGCGGATGGAGCTGAGTGCCAAGAGCCTTCCATGTTATAGGCGGTTCGCATTTTCATGTGAACTCTCATGCACCGGCGAGGTGCAAGCGCAGCCATGAACATCCCTTGCGTTCTGTGCCGACACCCCGGGTCCGGTCTCTCTCCTCTGGTTCTCCCGGGACACTGGACCGAGAGGGCAATCGCCAGGGGGTGGGGACCGGGGAGGGGGTGTCCCCCTCCCCGCAGGCTGCCTCCCCCTATGAGGATAGCCGGTGGGAAGCCGTGTACGGAGGCGCAAAAGTATTGACCGCAAAGATCCATCCATTGCAGAATCCGGCTTGATTTTCATAGGAACCCCCATACGCCGGCGGGCGCCATCTGTCGCATCAGATCAGATGATAAAGCGCCATTGCCGCGATGCCGCCGGTGAGCGTTGCAAGGAGGTTCGTTCCCGAGTTTCCGACGACGCCCCGGTTCTCAAGGGTTGCACCGATAAGGCTGTCCACGTTCGTCCCGATGAAACCGGCGATGATGCCGATAAGCATCAGCTCCGGGCTGGCAATCCCTGTTGCAGCGGCGACGACTGCAACAAGCGTCGCCGCCCCGATGGCGGCGACCTCGCCCCGCGGTGTGACGCCCCCGTTCGTCCCCGGGGCAACGGGCTTGAGCGAGGTGATCAGATAGGGCGCCCTTCCCGTGACCCCGACCTCGCTTGCGGCAGTGTCGGCGGCAGCCGAGGCGACACTGCCCAGAAAGAGCGCAACGCAGGCCGGGTTGCCGGTCACCCCGTAGAGTATCGCCGCCGCCGTCGAGACAAGGCCGTTTGCAAAGACGTTCACATATCCGCGCACGCCGCCGTGCGACTCCGCCACACCGATCGATGCCTTGTAGTCATACCGATACCGCGTGCACGCGGATCCTATGATGAAGAATGCAAGCATAATCAGGAACCAGCGGACATCTGCAAAGACGATGAGAATGATGCCGATGAGGGCTCCGGAGAAGAGGCCGCTCAGGTCTGCCGCCCTGAATCGGTAGGAGAAATATCCGAAGGAGAATGCAATGGCCGCCGCTGCGAAGAGCAGCATCAGGTCGACGGAGAAACCGATCTCCTCAAAGAAGTACATGGTCATGGCAACGCCGAGCGCCTCCACCATCAGGGTATCCTCCCGTTCACGAAGCGCTGACCGCAGCATGACGGCAACGAGGATCCCCAGGATCACGATCAGCGGCGCGGTATACTCATAATACAGCATGACCGGAAGAGAGACTGCTGCTGCCGCGACGATGTAGTACAGATACGATCGCTGCCTGCCGCCAGTAGCGCGGAATGCAAGTTCGCCCATCACCACGATGGCAAGCGTGCCGGCAAAGACAAAGATGGAGAGCAGGCCGACGCCGTACAGCACGGCAATGACCATGATCGAGATCGAGAGGTACTTCGTCTCCGGTATCAGGTAGAGCACCAGGGAGAAGATAATTACCGCGAGTGAGAAGAGCCAGGCTGGCTGAATGAAGGGAGCAAGTGCGATGCATATGACGGTCAGTATCGATGCAAGCGCCTTCACCGGCAGATTTGTCATCCAGTACATGTTGTTCTCAGGAGAATAAGCCTTTAGCCATTTTTGCGCCGCACCGGCGCAGCCTGTGGGCTACCCCAAACCGCCCCGCAAGGAGTGCTTCGTGAAGCCCTGTCGGGACCTGATCAATCCCCGGCATATCAGGGCGGCAACTGGCTGCTGCTGCGGCGAAGGTTCCGGGCCGCCCCGAGATCGAGGGATGCCGATGGGGCTGGAGTGCAGGGAAGGGTAATTACTTCTCTCATCCCGCGAAACAAAGGTTGGGATGCAGTTTACCGTCCACCTCTTCACAGGCCTGCTCCTCGGGCTTATAATCTTCTATTTTGTGAGAAAGCGGCATCTCGTCGTCATCTGCGCCTTCGGATCCGTCCTGCCGGATCTCGGGGACAAGACGTTCTGGGTGCTCTCATCATCGGGGTGGATATCCGCCGGCATGATCAATCTCCACTCATTCCAGTTCCTGCTCCTGTCCGTTTCAATCGCTGCGGCCGGCTGGATCATATTCAGGACGCATGCCTTTGCAGTACTCTCGGCAGGCATCGCTCTTCACCACCTGCTGGACCGGATGTGGCTGCAGCCGCGAGTATGGTTTGAGACTCCCGTCTGGCCTCCCAGTATCAGCCTCCCTGCAGACTATCCGCTCCGTGTTCTCAGGTCGGAGTTCGGCTCTCCGCGGGGATTGCTCCTCATCATTGCAGCAGCGGTGATCCTGCTCCTCCTGTACGGCTCATCGATCCGGAGAGCAATACGTTCCGCCCGCAGGTATTTCTAAAATATCGGGGATATTTCCAAACGGCGACGGGGCGGCAGCCGATTGCAGGATCCCCTGATGAGAATCGATAATATGGCTGTTGTTTTTGGTCTGGAATCGTTCATGAACAAAGTCGGCAAACCGGCAATGCACCGCACAGAAACACCCGATACACCAGTTCTCCGGGCAATCCCATTTTACTGCACCGTTCGGCACTGACCTGCCTCTGCCGCACTCCGATATATATCCGACCGGGATGCCGATCCGAATATGCACGCAGAAGAACGATACCGCCGATCGATGGGGATTCCCGGGTACACTCCAGAGGAAGGGTGCGCCTTCGCCGGATGCAATGCATCTTCGAATAGATCGACATAGCAGATGCCCGAAGCCCGGCTCATCCAATCCTCTCAGGGGGAGGCTCTCAGGAGAAGGCGGCCTGCGGGGAGGGAATACCCCTCCCCTGCCCCCACCCTTTAGGATGCCCTCTACGGTCCACTCTACCGGATGGTCAGAGAAAACCGGACCCGGGATAAGATATCCGCTCATGATTTTTCATCGGTTGCGCCCATGATCCCATCGGGGGCTTCATACACGGTTTCACATGAACATTATGCCGGTTTCCGAAATGGAGAGCTCTCGCCGCTTGATTCTTTGCACCCCCTCACACGGCTTCCATCAGGCTGTCCTCGCGGGGGGAGGTGGCTCTCCGGGGAGGGGGGAGACCCCCTCCCCGGTCCCACCCCCATGGCGATTGTTCCTGCGGTCCACGATCCCGGGGATAATCTGCGAAAACAGGACACTGTGCATCCGTACAGAGTCAAGAATGTTCATCCGTTGCGCCTGTGGCCATAAAACGGCTTCATCGACGGTTTATATGAAAATGCGTGGTGAGCAGCATCACTCGACTTCGTCCTCTATGCCTGTGGCCTTGGACTCAGGTGGTTTCATGTGAAATATGGTTGAGACCGGAAACTGAGGCTGCATCCCGGTTTTCATGAGCTATGCCTGCTCCCCCAGCAGCAGCTTCCCACTCAGTGTTTGGAGAGGATTGTCAGGAGAGTCTCTCAGGAGGCGGGAGAGGGTCGGGCCATCCCCCTCCGGGAGAGAAGCATGGAATATCCACAATGCACGTGCTAATATTTATACCAGCGCCCTTTCTCGTCATATTCTCCGCCGATCATGCCGCCGTTCTCGAGCGCTGCCGTGCCGGCGGACAGCCGGCGGTAGAAGCATGCCTTATAGGTATACAGGATGGTGGTGGAGACGAGAGCCACCAGCGCATAGATCGCTGCCGTGATCACAATCCCGTCGGCACCGATCAGCGACAGGATGTCCTGCGGCATGAGCTCCTGGATCTCGGCGGTCGTCATCCCGATGAGAGGTTCGAGTTTCTCCGCGAGGAGGAGCGTCCAGACGATAACACCGGCGAAGACTACGCCGAGCAGGATCAGAATGTTTGCGATGTAGAAGAGGATCACCCCGCCGGCGTTATTCAGGACGAACTCGACACTGCGCCGGATCGAGTCGAAGACCTTCCTATCCTCAAAAACCGCCGCAGTGTCGTAGAAGTACGTGAAGAAGATAAAGGGGACGAGCACACCAAGCGTCATAAAGCCGAGGATCTCCTCGCTCACCGGGATGCCCGGGATCATGAGGGTGAGGACGAGCAGGAGCATGGTGAGTACTGCTG
>JAHKLN010000068.1 GCA_020854755.1 Methanomicrobiaceae archaeon
CCTCCCCCCGGATGAAGCGCCGGTGGGAAGCCGTGTACGGGAGCGAGCTGATATGAGCGCCAAGAGCTCTCCATTTCAGAAGCGGTTCGCATTTTCATGTGATATCTGACACGCCGGGGAAACGGGTCTCGCCTTACCTGCAAGCCCCTCCTCCTGAAACTGCAGCCGGTGAGAAGCCACACTCGAGGGCGCAACGAGTAAGCGCCACGAACAGTCTATTGTTCAGGCCGCGACTCCATATGATGCCTTCCAGGGTTTACTGCAACGGGAAAGCCAGGGCAACATGCGATCCAGGATATCTGCACCGGATGCATCGATTTTTGCCCGTTGCCTGCGAGGACTACCAGGGGCTTCACAGCCGCAACCCGACATCCTATCCGGAAGAAATCAGGGACCGCCTCATCTGCCCGGGCATTCTCTTTTTCGGCGATAACCCCTTATGGCAGAGAGGATGCCCTATGCCCTGCCGCGGCGCGCTCGATCTATTGCACTGCCGCCCTGATCAGATCGGCACCGCCTCCGCGAGGATCGCCTCCCGGTAGGAACCGGTCAGATCCGCTGCGGTCACGACGTCCACCCTGCAGGAGAGGCAGGCGGCGAGTGCCCGGGCGAGCGCGATCCGGTCAAGGATGTCCCTGCTCTCCTCCATATCGATCAGGAGATCCAGATCCTCGGACGTGAACGGCTCATCGTTCAGGATCGATCCGAAGATCCGGAGGTTGGACGCGCCGTAGCGGGAGGCTATCCCGAATATCTCGTCCCGTTTGCGGTGCACCAGCTCTCGTGTAATTGTCATCCCGGTCCCCGGGCTGCATGGCGGGAGGAGGTTATATACCTTCCCGCCCGGCGCGCCGGATCACCGGCTGCCGAGCTTCGCCTCGATCCGGGCGACGAACTCCTCGGCCCGCGCTACCGCCGCCTCGGCCTCTGCGTGCGAGATAACCCCGGCCATATCGTAGACCGATGCATGCCGCTTCCGCCGCATCCGATCGAGCAGGATCGCGTCTTCCGCAGGAAGGGCGAGTTCGGCGAAACGGACGACCGTCATGTGGGTGTTCCTGCCTGCAGGCCGGAAGCCCTGCGAGAACATGATCGCCCTGACCGCCTGCAGCATCGCGTTGTAGGCGATCGTATACGCCCAGTCATCGTTGCCCTGAAGCATGGCGCGGGCGACTGCCGCATCGCGCTTCGCGATCCCGAGGGCATCCGCCACCTGCCGCGGGTCGGGCGGCAGCCGCCTGATCTCGCCTCTCCTGAGGAGATCGTCAAACATGGAGATCACCTGACAGCATCACCTTCGGCCCGGCGAGCACGCGGGCGATGAAGGGATCGTTCCGGGAGACCCGCTCCGCAAGTTCTTCAGGGGAGAAGAGCACGTAGTTGATCTCCCGCGAGATCTGCAGCTCTGCCTCCCGGACCGCCATCGCAAGCATCCGCTCGTCCACGTCACCGACGATAAACAGGTCGATGTCGCTCTCCGATCCGGCCTCCCCCCGTGCAAACGACCCGAAGATGAACGCTGCCTCGATCCCGCCGATCCCGGCAAGCCGGTCGGCGAGCACGAGGGAGAGCCCCTCGGTCTTGAGGATGATCCCGGTCAGCTCGGATAGAATCGGAAACTCCCGGTTCACCAGATAGTAGCGGGAGGTGCCTTCCCTGGTGCTTGAGAGCAGTCCGATCTCCTCGAGGTTTGCGAGCTCCCGCCTGACCGCATTGATATTCCCGCCAACCGCACGCACGATCTCCCGGACGTACATCCGCCGGTCCGGGTTCATCAGAAAGAGTGTGAGCAGCCTGACCCGGGTTCGGGAGGTGAAGAGGTTTGTGAGCACGAATAAGAAATGTATTCAATCGGATAAATATGTTGTCTGCCGGACCGGTGATGCAGCCTATGGGTGTGATCCCCGGGAGATGATCTCGACGATACGCCGCGACGAACCGTCGTCTCGAAAGAACCTCCTTACGGCGTGCTTCGGGTTGAAGTGCCGGAGCATATCGGCGATCCTCTCCTTATCGGCACCCGCGAGCACGTTCCACCCGTCCTCCACCGTCTCCACCCACTCGGTATTCTCGCGGAGCGTGATGCAGGGCACCCCGAGCAGGTAGGCCTCCTTCTGCATGCCGCCTGAATCGGTCAGGATCTTCTCCGCACCGTCCATCAGCCGGATCATATCGAGATAGCCGAGCGGCTCTGTTATGATCAGGTTTTCCGGCATGCTGGCCGAAAGCCCGTAGTCTGCCAGGACCTGCTTCGTCCGGGGATGCACCGGAAAGACGACCGGGCGGCCTGACTCCCCGAGCGCCTCGATGATTGCGATCATCCGGCCTCTGCTGTCGGTGTTTGCGGGGCGGTGGACCGTCGCGACAAGATATCCCTCTTCGGCAAGCCCTAGATCCTCAAGAATCCTCGACCGGCGCGCGGCGATCGCGCGGTTGTATTCGAGCGCCTCCACCATCACGTCCCCGACGAGGTGAACGCCGCCGGCCACCCCCTCCGCGAGGAGATGATCCACCGCCGTCTGCGTGGGGCAGAAGAGGAGATCCGCCATATGATCGGTCAGCACCCGGTTGATCTCCTCGGGCATGCTCCGGTCGAAGCTCCGGAGGCCCGCCTCCACGTGAGCCACCGGGACATGCAGTTTCACCGCGGCGAGCGCCCCTGCAAGGGTGGAGTTCGTATCCCCGTAGACGATCACGAGGTCGGGCGCTTCGGCGAGCAGGACGTCCTCGAGCGCGGCGAGCATCGCGCCCGTCTGCCTGCCGTGGCCGGCCGAGCCCACGCCGAGATGGTAGTCAGGCGTCGGGATCTCGAGTTCCTGAAAGAATATCCCGGACATGCTCCGGTCGTAGTGCTGCCCTGTATGGACCAGGATCTCCTCATGCTCCTTCCGGAGTTCGCGTGAGACCGGGGCGCACTTGATGAACTGGGGGCGCGCGCCGACGACCGAGACCACCTTCACCTGCTCTGCTCCTTGAGAGGGTGGCGGTTCCTGTCGCCCCGGCCGACCCCCAGGTAGACGCAGCCGCTCTCGATGAAGGCATCGGGATCGACCAGGTTCCTCCCGTCCACGATCACCGGCCGCCTGTGTCTGCCGCAGAGGGAGTACAGCAGGTCGGGGTTCAGCCTCCGGTATATATCGTGCGCCGTGAAGATCGCGACGGCGTCCGCACCCCGGAGCGCTTCGTCGAGGTCCCGTTCGAACTCGATGCCCGGATAGTCTTCGACATAGGGATCGTGGACCCTGACCCGGGCACCGGCAGACAGCATGAGATTGCGGTAGGGTTCCGCCGGCGTGTTCCGTGCGTCGCCGGAGTTCCTGATGAACGCCCACCCGAGGAGCGCGACCGTCGCCCCGGCCGCCGGGATGCCGGCCCGCTGGAGGCCCTGGAGGGTGAGATCGCGCATATGGTGCGGCATGTAGTCGTTGACGGCGCGTGAGATCGAGAAGAGCGATGGGCTGCCGCTCGGCCCGCCTGCCTTCCCGCCGAGGATCTTCACCCCGCGTTCAAGGTGCCAGGTATCCTTGGTGAGGCAGTGCCCCCCGACGCCGGCGCCGGGCCAGAGGACCCCCCTGGTGATCCCCTCGCCTTTCAGGCTTGCAATTCCTTCCCTGACGTCGTAGACGTTTACCCCCATCGCCTCGCAGTAGAGCGCCAGCTGGTTTATTGCAGCGATCTGGAGGTCGCGGAGCGCATTCTCGGCCGTCTTCGTCACCTCGGCCGCGGTCGCCGTCATCGGGATGATCCGCCCGCCCGCAAGGACCGGGGTATAGAGCTCGATCGCCCGCGCCGTGCTCGCGGCGTCGATCCCGCCGACAACCCTATCGTGCTCGCGGATGTTTCTGAGCAGCCTGCCGACCATCACCCGTTCGGGAGCATGCGCCAGCGCGAACTCCTCGCCTGCCGTCAGGCCTGACTCCGACTCCAGGATCTCGCGGGCGAGGCCGCAGGTCGTGCCCGGGGTGATCGTCGACTCGAGCACCACGAGCGTCCCTTCGGAGAGGTGCCGCCCGACCTGCCGGAGACCGTCGGCGAGCGGGGTGAGGTCCGGCTCGAGATCCTGCGGATTCAAAAACGGGGTCTGGATGGCGATCGTGACCGCATCAAGGCCTGCAATCCCGGAAAAGTCGTGCGTGCACCTGAACTTCCCGGCTTTTACCACCCGGCGGATGAGGTCGCCGAGCCCCGGCTCATCGGCATCGAGGGGCGACTCGCCGCGGTTCAGCATGCCGATCTTGTACCCCGAGGTCGGCGAGTCCCGCTGGAAACCGAGAACATGCTCATAGGCCGGGACGTCGGCAAAGAGCGCAGCCGCCGGTATCCCGACGTACCCCATCCCGACGACGCCGATCCGGCGGATCGGCCCGCGCTTCCGGAGGAGTGATGCCAGCAGCTCCGTCATACGGACGCTCCGTTGAAGCAGCCCGCGATCTCCTCGCATATCTCGAGGTTCGCGAGCGCCTGCGCCGGTGTGATCGGGAACTCCCTGCCCGTCTTCGCGCAGTCAAGAAAGGTCTCCAGTTCGAGCTTGAGCGGTTCCTGCTTATTCACCAGCACTTTTTCGATGATATTCTCCTGCACGTAACGCTCGTTCTCGACGGCGTACTGCTCCGGTTTCCGGTGAACGTAGATCTCCTGGCTCATGAAGTCGCCTTCGATCGTCATCTCCTCCTCCTCGATATACACCATCCGGATCTTCTTCGATGACTTCCTGCTCGCCGAGAGATAGACGGGAGTCTTCCCGAAGATGAAGAGCGCGCTGCAGACGTCCTCGGTGCCCCGGCTCGTCAGGGTGTAGGCATCGGCAAAGAGGACGTTTCTGATGATATCGACATCGTGGATCATCAGGTCCTCAACGACAGAGCTGCCGCTTACCCGCGATGACGCAGGATTGTGCCGTTTCATCTCCACATACAGCGGATCCTTTGCGATCCTGCTGATCTCCCCCACAATCGGGTTGAACCGCTCGATATGCCCGACCCCGACGACGAGATCCCCGGGTATCTTGTCGAGCAGTTTACGGGTCTCCTTCGCGGTCGAACAGATCGGCTTCTCGATGAGTGCGGCCACCTCCCGGCCGACGACCTCGCCGGCGATGGCGAAATGGTATGGCGTGGGTACACAGATACTGACGGCATCTGTCTGCCTCAGGAGTTCGTCAAGACTTTCGCAGGCAATGGCATCGTGCCGCCGTGCGAGTTCATCAACCGCTGTACGGTTTATATCGTAGAGATACAGGGACTCAACAGCCTTCAGTTCTGAATAGACGCGTACGTGGTTCCTGCCCATCGCACCGACACCGATAACGCCGACATCCATAGTGCAATTAATGCATCTCCATCAATTTTATATTTGCTGTGACCGCCCCCAAAAGGATTCTGCTCTTCTCCTGCGCCGCATTGATCAACGAAATAGTGGCGGGCACCCGGCGGGGAATCTTGGCCGGCATATCCGAGTATCCCGCTTGATCCCGGCAGAGGCAGGGGGAGCGGGGTGGCTGGCCGGTATCAGCGGCTCTTATACCACGCGATCGTCTCGGCGAGCCCGTCGTGCAGGCTGTACGACGGGCTGAATCCGAACGCGGCCCTGGCTTTCGAGATGTCGGCGAGCGAATCCCGTATATCGCCGGGGCGCGGATCCTCATACACCGGATCGATCCGGAATCCGATGATCTCCATCATGAGCGAGGCGAGTTCGTTCAGGCTGATCCGGTACCCGCAGGCGATATTGAAGACGCCTGCGGCGTCGCTCTCCATCGCCCTGATATTTGCAGCCGCGACGTCCTTTACATACGTGAAGTCCCGTGTCTGCCCGCCGTCGCCGTAGATGACGGGCGGTTCGTTCCGGAGGAGCCGGGTGATGAACTTCGGGATCACGGCCGCGTACTCGGAGTTCGGATCCTGCCGCGGGCCGAAGACGTTGAAGTAGCGGAGGCACGCGGTCTCGATGCCGTAGAGGTCTGAGAAGACCGAGCAGTAGTGCTCGCAGGCCAGTTTCGATACCGCATAGGGAGAGAGCGGATGGGGGTGCATATCCTCGCTCTTCGGGAGGGTGGGGGTATCCCCGTAGACCGAGGAGGAGGAGGCCGCGACCACCTTCCGCACCCCGCAGTCCCGGGCGGCCACGAGCACGTGCAGGGTGCCCGTCACGTTCGCCTCGTTCGTCGCAAGCGGGTTGGCCACCGAGCGGGGCACGGATGCAATGGCGGCCTGATGATAGACACCGTCTGCGCCTGTAAATATCTCGCGGAGCAGGGGCAGGTCGGTGACGCTCCCCTCCACGAACGAGACATGGCCGGATATATCCTGGATATTTGCCCGGCTGCCGGTCATGAGATTGTCGAGGATCACGACATCATGGCTTTGCGCGAGCTCTTCTGCGAGATTCGAGCCGATGAATCCCGCACCCCCGGTGACGACGTAGCGCATGGTACCTCCTTATCGTTAAACCCATTTGAGCCTTGCCGGTCGAATTTGAGATCGTGCCCCGGCCTTCCATAAACCATCATACGGTTTTTCGGGACGGCAGGCCGCCTCCGCACCCCGGTGCGTTTTGCCGTGCGGGCGAGCGGAATATGCGTGGCATGCCAGGATCGGGGATGTTCTGGGCGGGATCGGGTACTATCATGGACTGTACGGGAAGGGGTGTGAAGGATCCGGGCATATCGGATGGAGTATGTCGCTCTCCCGCCGAAAGATCGGTATGCCCTCGGCGGAACCGTGTTTGATCGGGCATGGGTGAGGTGATCGTTGCATTGAAGTGAAGGCCTGTGAGGATCCGTACGCGGCGCTATCCATGAGGAGCGCGGGGGTGTACTGCTCTCCCCCCGCTGGGATGCCGCCCGGTCCGCTATAACGGGAGATCCAGGAACACCGGACCGGTGGTATCGTGCACCACATCCTGCGGTTTTGGTTTGCGTCTGCCCCGCTCGCCGGCATGGGGATTTGCATGACCATCGAACCGAATTCGAAAATATTGAGGCTGCATCTCGCTTGTCACCGATTGCGCCCGGATCTGCCGGGATTCGGTGGGTTTGCGGTCGATGCAGGGCCGGGAGAAGCAGCATCCGCAGGTTTTTGGGTTCGGGCGGGATGCCTGTTGTGCCGCGGTCCTGCCGGAGCGCAACATATAGCATCATACGGTTTATAGGAATGAGCTGCCGGCAGCCGTTATTCGCCGTTGTTGCCGTTTGAAAGCGGAAAATACTGCTGGTAGACGCGTTTTCGCTCGTCGAGATCGGTGTGCAGGTAAATTTCGGTCGTCTTGATGGAGGTGTGCCCCAGGTTCTCCTGCACCACGCGGAGATTCTTCGACCGCCGGTAGAGCTCGCTCGCATAGGAGTGCCGGATCTTGTGCGGCGTGATGCCTTCCGGCGCGTACTTCTTGAATATCCGCTGGACTGTCCGGGGGGAGATGGGCTTTCCCTGCTGGCCGACGAAGAGCGGGCCGGCGATACGGCTGCCGACATGCCGCTCGACCTCCTCGAGCGTCTCTTCGTCAACAAAAACCGTCCTGATCTTCTCTCCTTTTCCCCGAACGCGGATCGTCCTCTCCTCAAAATCGATATCTTTGATTTTAATGCTGCAGAGTTCCGAAACCCGGACGCCGGTGGCGTAGATCAGCCTGACAATCAGGCGGTCGACCGGATCATCGATCGAATCGATCAGCCGGATCACCTGGCTGTGTTTCAGGTATTTCAGTTCCTGATTCTTTATGCGCGGCCGATCCATCCCCATCACCGGGTTTGAGGATACCGCTCCCTGCGAGTAGAGATAGCGGTAGAACGAGGAGAGCGTGGAGATCATCCGGTGGAGCGTCTTTGGCTGGTAGGTCCGTTCCGTGGCCATAAACGAGAGGAAATCGGTGACCAGAAGCGATGTCACCTCGACCCCGGTGTCCAGCCGGGAAACGCCGAAATCCTCACGCCGGAGCGGCGGATCGCCGGGTTTGGCATGCCTGCGCAGCCAGACGTACTGGCCGAACTGCCGGATCACCTGCTCGTAGCTTGCGATCGTCCGCTCCGAATAGTTGCGCATCCGGAGGTGGTGGCCGAAGCGGGTGAGCCATTCGGAGAAAAAACCGTTTTCCATTGGTTATTTTGTTATCGCCCGGCGTATATAATTTTGTCGCAGAATATACATTTGGCGACAATTCGGGGGGCGGATCGTCGCCATACCTGCATGCGGAAAGATGCCCCTTCTTGTGCATCCCTCTGTGCCTGCTGGAAGGATATCCCGCCCCCCTTCGTTCACACCTGCAGGCCCGGCGCCTGAGCGGCTATCGGTGAACGTGATCCGGGCGATCCGGTTAAAACCGGCAGGGGAGCGCTATCGGCGCGATAAAAAAGGTATGGAATGCCTGATGGAGTGATCAGGTGTCCATTCGTATCGTTCAGGAGGTATGGGATCCCCTGCGGGAGTCCCGGTTGCAGAGTCGGCTGTTGCGGATATAAAGCCCTGCCGTGCGCTGCGAAAGTGAACGCTGCATCGCCCGGGAGCGCTCCGGACAGGAGAGGTTCCGGGAGGCCGGCTCTGGAGGGCTGCAGAGCGGTGGATTCATCCTGATCCGTATCGGGCATCATGTGAGGGCAAAAGACGGTCTTGAAAAGCCGCAATTTTGATGCCCTCCCCGGCGCGGCGGTACGCGATCACGCCACCATCCGGGGATTGCAGCCGGTCATGCCGGCACGGATCCGCCGATGAACCGTATAGTGCTATATGCAGGGGGCGTGAGGCGATCCTGCATGCCGGCGGATCGCCCCGTCCCGAAGGCCTGCAGCAGTCCGCAAACGTTGAATAGGTACGCGTGCAAAATGGGTATACGAGATGGAGGATTCTGCCGACCGGAATGATATCACCAAATATCAGAAGTTCAAGAAGGTGGACGGCGCTGCATACCATCGGGTAAACCGGTTCCTGCGGAAGCACACCTACGTCACCGCACGGGAATGGGCGATCGCCCGCCTCTGTGCCGACTTCAGGACGAGAAGCGGCTCCGAGATGACGTTCATCGGCGAAAACCTCCCGGAACTCTGCCCCTTTATGCGTGACACCTATTCGCCCCAGGCCGTGAACCAGGCCCGGAGTTCGTTTAAAAGGAAGGTGAAGAAGGCGGGAGCGACGTTCTTTTACGGGGCGATGTGCGGATTCTTCACGGCGGATGAGCTGGACGACATCCTCTTTGAATCAAGCGAGGTCGCCAGGTTTCTCCTTGAGGTGGAGGGGACCACCCTCCACATCGACGAAGAGCTCGATGTGGAAGACAGGATCACCGAGGTCATGCGGGGCGTCGCAGAAGCCTCATCCATGATCCTGCAGTCGCGCTCCCGGCAGGAGGAGGATGCGGAGGATGCCCGCGCCGACGACCCCCCGCAGGAAGAGGAGGGGGCATGAAGCGGCGTTCTCCCCGGACGTGCTCCCATGCCTTCCTGCCTGAGAAAAGTATAACAATTTCGGGGCGATATCCTCCTGCACATCCGATCTGCCGGCGACGGCGTTCTGGAGTGCGGCGCGGCAGCGATGAAGATCACCGGAGGTGGAAGGCGGCATTCTTCTCCGTCCCTGCTGCGGGCGGGGATGCGCCGGCGAGATGAAGATCATACAGATTGTGGGACGATCAAAGACGGGAAAGACTCAGTTCGTCAGCGCACTTATCGAGCGGCTCGGAGAGTATGGGCGTGTTGCGGCGGTCAAACACCTCGGCCACCACATCTTCGACCTCGAGAGAGGGAGGGACACCACACGCTTCTATGAATCGGGGGCTGCTATATCGGCAGGTGTCGACGGGGAGAAATCGGTCATCATCATACGCGGAGAAGGGCTCGACGAGGTCCTGGAGACTCTTTCTGCTGCGGGTGTCAGGTTCGCCATCATCGAGGGATTCAAGTCACGCCCGTTTCCTAAGATCGTGATCGGCGACCTCGAGACCGGGGGCTGCATTCTCCGCAACCCGTCCGTCGACGAGGTCGTCGCGTCCCTCGACCGGTTCTATGAGTATATCACGCTTGAGGAGCTGGTCAGGGAGCTTAAGCGTGAGCACACCGGCGGGAGAGCGGGCGCGATCGTCACCTTCAACGGGATCGTCCGGGAATGGACCGGGGATGAGCATACCGAGTATATCGACTTTGCAAACGAAATTGAAGAGAAACTGGCACGCATCAGGACGGAGATAGAATCGATCCCCGGCATCATCGGGGTCCGGTTTCACCACCGCAGGGGGAGGCTATATGCCGGCGAGGATATCACCTATCTTGCAGTCATGGCAGAGCACCGGCAGGAGGCATTCACCGCACTGAGCACGGCAATCGATCGCTTAAAGCAGGATGTCCCGGCAGAAGAGACGTCCGGTCAGGGAGTGTAACATGAATACGCAGAAGGAGAAGAAGAAGCGCCTGTTTGGCACAAACGGCGTGCGGGGCGTGATCGGGGAGACGATGACGCCCGATCTCGTCCTGGGCATCGGTGCCGCTCTCGGATCGATGCGCAGGGGGCGTATCGCCGTCGGCAGAGACACCCGGACTTCGGGGGAGGCGCTCGTCCACGCAGTGAAGGCGGGCCTCCTGATGTGCGGATGCGATGTGCTGGATCTCGGCATCCTGCCCACACCCGCCCTCCAGTACATCGTCAGGGACCGCTGCGAGGCCGGCGCCATGATCACCGCGTCCCATAACCCGCCCGAGTATAACGGCGTCAAGATCATCGATACGGACGGCACCGAGATGGCGGACGAGGAGATCATCCTGCTCGAGGAGCGCCTCTTCAATCGGCAGTATGATGTCGCGGCATGGGACGGTGTCGGGTCAGAGACGATCGCCCATCATCAGGTGGAGGAGTATATCCGGGCGATCGTGGACTACTTCCCGGAGCAGATCGGGGCCGGGATGACCGTTGTGGTGGATCCGGGATCGGGGCCTGCGGCCATCACGACGCCCGAGATCCTCTCTCGGATGGGCTGCAGGGTCTATTCCATCAATGCAAGGATCGACGGGACGTTCCCCGGACGAATGCCCGAACCCACTGTCGAAGGCCTCGCCGGCCTATCGGAAATGGTCCTTTCCACCGGCGCCGACTTCGGCGTGGCGCACGACGGCGATGCGGACCGGGCGGTCTTTATCGACGATAAAGGGAGGTATGTTGAGGAAAATCACGAGTTCGCCCTGATCGAAGAGTACATCTGCAGGAGGAGGAAGGGCGTCATCGTCACCCCCGTCAGCACGTCCCGCCTCATCCAGGATGTCGCTATACAGCACGGCTGTACCGTGGACTATACCCCGGTAGGCAGCATCTATGCAGCCAGACGCATGCTCGAGATGATCGGGGAGGGCGTCGAGGTCGTCTTTGGCGGCGAAGGGAACGGAGGACTGATATATCCCGATCATCAGTTCTGCCGGGACGGCGGGATGACGGCGGCAATGATGGTGGCCGTCCTTGCGTCAGAGCCGGATAGAAAGCTCTCCAAATTGCTCGACGGGATGCCGGCATATCACCTGATCAAAGACAAACTCATAAACGTTCAGGCATCGGATATCATCAGCCGCCTCGAGGCGGCATTCCTCCATGAGACGCTCGATCGCACGGACGGCATCAAGATCATCCGCGACAGGAGCTGGGCGCTCGTCAGGGCATCGGGCACCGAACCCATGGTCCGGATCCTGGTGGAGTCGGAGGGGGAGGGGGATGCCGAGGCATTCTACCGCGAGATCCGGCAGGCAATCGGCCGGGTCTGACGTCCGTCATACTCATTATCGTGGGTCATTCCTGATTAATTCTTGCACGATAAAGGGATTGACCTCGTCAATCGCTTCTTCTATATCGGGGGTAAATTCATCGCAATAATGCTGTATTGCAGGGAGAACTTTATGGTGATGTGAGGATAACATTTTTATCAGATCGTGTACATGCATGTTACAGCACCCAGCAGGGAGGAACTGATCTGGTATGAATGGAAAACCTCAATTTAAGCAGAAAATCGATTCCGCAATATCAAAAGGGGATTTGCGTGAGATAGAAGAGTACG
>JAHKLN010000032.1 GCA_020854755.1 Methanomicrobiaceae archaeon
AATACCGGATCCGGGATGCCTGCGTGGAATTCATGGATTTTCATGGCTGCGCTTGCACCGATCGCCGCTGCATGAGAGCTCATGTGAAATTATTCCTACCTGCCATTGGTTCAGGGGAGGGGCTTGCCGGGGGATCCACCTGGAGGAAGCCATCACGATCCCCCGGAACAGACCACCGAAAGATCGATCCGGTACCTATCCCCCGGCATATCGATCTCCATCGGTTACGCCCGAAACCCGCCGGACTTCAGAAGCTGTCAGGGATGTCTGCACGCCGGGAAGAAGGGAACAGCCATGCACTCCTGGATGTGTCTTCCCGGCATTTTTCCGGTGAGTACCCGGTCCCCGGCACGAAAAATGAGCGGGAGATGCGTCTTATCGCTCCGGCGGCTTTGCATCGTCGGTTCTCACCTTTGTTACGCTCTCTACGGGCATAACGAAGATCCTGCCGTCGCCGAACTTCCCTGTCCACGCTGCCCGCTTGATGGTCCGGATCACGAGATCCGCATCCCCGCTCCTGACGGCAAGGTCGAGCCTGAGCTTCGGGATGAGATCGACCGG
This sequence comes from Methanomicrobiaceae archaeon, assembly GCA_020854755.1. Taxonomy (GTDB): domain Archaea; phylum Halobacteriota; class Methanomicrobia; order Methanomicrobiales; family Methanoculleaceae; genus JAHKLN01. Next base: position 562 of record JAHKLN010000032.1, read on the forward strand.
GATGGCTCTTCCCCGGTATTTGAGAGCAATGCCTTTCTGCTCTCCTCTGCCGCGGACCTCGGAGACGGTCATGCCATAGATCCCCTGCTCCTCGAGCGCACGCTTCACGGCCTCGAACTTCTCGGGCCGGATGATTGCTGTTACCATCTTCATCGCCATCACCTTACCCCTGTGCCGATTCTCCGTGCTGCGCGATATCGAGCCCGACGTACTCCTCCTCCTCGCTCACCCGAAGGCCGAGCGTCATATCGACGGCCTTTGCAAGGATCAGCGTCACCGTGAAAGCGTAGGCCAGCGCTGCCAGGGCTGCGACGATCTGGATGGCGAACTGGCTGGCGTTGCCGTAGATCAGGCCGTCGATACCGCCTATTGCGGCCACCGCAAATATGCCGGTTCCGACCGCTCCCCAGAGCCCGCCCATGCCGTGGACTGCCCACGCATCAAGGCTCTCATCCAGACCTTTCCTGACCCGGAGGAGGAGGGCGCCGTAACAGACGAGGCCGCCGATTGCGCCGATGGCGATCGCAGATATCGGATCGACGAACCCTGCAGCCGGAGTGATCGCGACAAGCCCGGCGATTCCCCCGCTGATCATGCCGATTGACCCCGGCCTTCCGCGGATCCAGGATGCAGCGAGCCAGGTAAGTGTGCCTGCAGCCGCAGATATGTTCGTTACGACGAAGGCGTTCACGGCCAGGCCGTCTGCGGCAAGCGCACTTCCTGCATTAAAGCCGAACCAGCCGAACCAGAGAAGTGCGCCCCCGAGCAGGGTCATCGGAATGTTGTGCGGCTCTATCCCATAGGCACCAAACCCCACCCTCCTGCCGATCACGAGGGCAAGAGCCAGTGCGGCGAACCCGGAGCTGATATGGACGACGGTGCCGCCGGCGAAGTCAAGCGCGCCGAGCTGTGCCATCCAGCCCTCGCCCCACGCCCAGTGTGCCAGCGGATCGTAGACAAGTGTCGTCCAGAGGAGGCCGAAGACGATGAACGAGCTGACCTTCACCCGCTCCGCAACCCCTGACGTGACGATTGCAAGCGTCAGGCCGGCAAAGACCAGCTGAAAGATCATAAAAAGCATATCCGGAATGCCTTCGCCTTCAAGACTGACTCCTCTAAGGAGGGCATAGTCCAGATTGCCGATGAATCCCCCGATATCCGGAGCGAAGGCCAGGCTGTAGCCGAAGAGCACCCATTGCAGGCTGACCACGGCGAATGCGATGAATGCCAGCGCAAGCATCGATATAAAATTCTTCCTCCGCACCAGTCCGCCGTAGAAGAGCCCCACTCCCGGGGTCATCAGCATCACGAGCGCCGCACAGATCAGGATGAATGCGGTGTCACCGGTATCGATTGCCATTTCCCATCTCCTTACGTGTTACATCATACATCAGAGGCAGGATGCCTGCCCGAACCCTCCGCAGCACTCCGGCAGGGTGCACGACCCGCACCGCCCCTCTCCCGGGTCAGGGTTTGGCCACATGGAACGATGCTGCCGTGCGATGACCTTGCGGCCGCCGATTGCATGCAGGTCAGGAGTCTCAGATTTAACTGGAAGGAAGTAGTCTTCCATCAATTATAAATATTTGCAATTCACTCCCACTTCCCCGGAGGAACCCGCTTCTGCCGGCGAGCTGCCGCAGATCATGCTTATGAGGTCACGGCTACAGAAAGAATTGGATGGCTCCCGTGCATCCTGCCGGATCGCGTGTCGATATCAGCGCCACATGTGCACGCCTGCGGAGAGTCCGCACCAGAAAGGATCTTGCGGAAGCGCTCTGCCGCGAAATCACCCGCTACACGCTCCACGACCTGCAGAGGCTGCGGGGGATCGTCGAACGCGATCTCAGGCACGTGCCCGCCCACTACCGGCAGAAACTCTACCCGAAGACGATGGAGCAGATCTTCGGGACGCATCACACCATGGTCGCCTTCTGCCGGAGCGGATCGGCGGCAAACCTCCATGGCGAGGCCGATGCGAAATTTTTGGACTTCTGCAGCATGGTTGAGCGGGCATCGCTTGCCCAGGAGACGGAAGAGCGCAGGGAGCTCGAGCTCCTCTACTACCTGCTGGCGGGGTTTGCGATCTTCGTCCTCGGCCGGCCTGCCCATGCGGCAGGGACACCCTTTCCCGGCGGCCTTCAGGTTGAAGAACGGGACGGCGTCTTCTTCTGCCCCATCAGGGATCGGGAAGACGATGTGGAGACGGCCATCTGCCCATTCTGCCCGGCAAAGCCGTCTGACCACAACCGATTGCCGCCGCCGGGATAGGGATCAGTCTTCGGGCGAATACCGCTCCGAGAACGTGATCTCCTTCAGAACCTTTTTTCGTGCAATCTTCAGCTCCTCGGGATAGCCTGCCGGGATCAGGGATACAAGGGTGTACTCCTCGGGCACCTGCAGGAGTTCCCTTACCGCCTCGGCATAATCTTTCTTGTCGCCCGCCACCCAGCAGGATCCGACGCCGTAGGCCTGGAGGCCGAGGATGAGCTGGGTCGTCGCGGCAGAACAGTCTTCCAGATAATACTTCTCGTTTCGCTTCCCGAAGACGGCAAAACAGATCGGAGCGTCGGCAATAAACCTCCCGTTCTCGGCCATATCAGCGATCTTTTTTAAGGTATCGCGCTCTGTTATGGTGCCGAAAAGCCAGGGCTGCTCATTGCGGGCAGTGGGTGCCAGGCGTGCGCAGTCAAGGGCATCCCTGACGATCTTTTCATCGATCGGTTCGCTCTTGTACTTCCGGACACTGTGCCGGCTCCTGATCACCGTAATACCGAGGTTCACGGCTCCACCAATGCCACGATTCATAGCATCCTCTGGGAGGTAATGACGTAAAAAGATTGGGAAAGCAGAAGCTCCGGCCGGTCGCAACCCCGGGGCTAGAAGAGGATGCCGAAGATGTTCTGCAGCCCCTGGAGAATGACTTCAGCCGGGTCGATGCCGAGGAACGGAAAGATGAAGATGAAGTAGGCGAACGTCCCGATCGTGCTCCCGACGTTGGCGAGGGCAGCGACGAGCACGACCCGAAAGAGCGGGATCGCCCGCATCTCCGAGAGCGTCTCGGCACGGATGATCTTCCTGAACTCCCCTGCAGACGGTTTGCGGATCTTTGCCTCCACGATGGCGGCAAACCAGCCCGCCGCAAGGAGCGGGTTTAACGACGTCATCCACGAGACGGCGAACGCCGTCAGGGCAGAGAGAGGATGCCCGCCGGCGAGCAGGGTCATGCCGCCGGAAAGCAGACCGTTGACCAGGATCCAGTAGAGAAGGGCGCTCACCAGCACGTCCACCCCGACGCCGGAGAACGCGATGGCAGCGATCAGGACGGCGAAGAGCACCGTCACGATGACACCGAAGATCGTTCCGTACGGCGGAGACTTTACCGGAGCCACCAGATCCTGATAGGGCGGCAGGGCCTCGGGAGAATTGAGGTAGCGCTGGACGCCCCGCATGTGCCCGGCGCCGACGACGGCAAGGATCCGTTCATGCCGCTCGCCGAGCGACAGGAGCTGGTATGCCAGGTAGGCGTCCCGCTCGTCGATCAGTGCCCTGGCGCCGCGGGGAGAGAACTTCCGGAACTCCTCCATCGCCACGCTCACCATATCCTGCTTCGTCAGCTCCTCGATGTCGAACTCCTCACCCCGATACCCGGTCACCGAGACGATCAGCGCAGAGAACATCTTCAGTTTCTCCCAGAGGGTCATCTGTCCCCAGAACCTTGAGAGCGTGATCCTGATATCCCGGTCGACGAGAGCCACCGGCGTCTGGTGCGCCTCTGCCTCCTCGATCGCCGCAAGCATCTCGGCGCCCGGCTCAACTCCCAGATCCGCGCCGATCCGCTGCTGCAGGTACGAGAAGAGCCATTGGACCAGCAACTGCGCGAAGTTGCCTCCCTTCAGAATCTCACTGACTGACGGTTCTTCTCCTTCCCGCTTCAGGGAGGCATACCGTCCGGGGTCGAGCTCCACCGCGACGACATCGGGGCCGAACTCCTCGATCGCTTCCCTGACGTCCTGGATGCTCTTTTTCGAGACGTGCGCGGTTCCTACGAGTCGGATATCAGCCATCAAGCACCTTCATGCCGTCGCTATCGAAGACGATCAGCCTTCCTGCAGGCACGTCCGCCGCCCTGAAAGCGGCTGCAATGGCGCGTTCCTCGATCCATTCAGCCTCAAAACGAGCGATAAGCGCCCGGGCCGCCGAAAAAGCTTCCTCGTCGGAGAGCGGGGCGCCGACCCCCCGGCACGCGGATACCGTGAGCCTTCCTTCGTCCAGCATGAACGGGTAGGTACGGCAGATCCAGGGGCGGTGTTCATAGATCGTGCACCGCCCTCCGTCAAGGAAGATGCATGCCCCTTTGCGCCTTCGTATGCACCAGTCGAACGTATACCGCCGTCCGTCTCCGCAATCGACGACCTCGGGGTACGGCTCGACCGCATCGTCCCATTCCATACCTGTTGCCGCGAGGATCTCCCGTATCTCCGGGGGACTGACGATCACCAGACTGGAATCATCGGCAGAAGAGCGGCAGCATTCGGCGCATCCGGTACATCGAAACCCGATTGATCGGATGAGCCCTGCAATGTCGTCTACTCGCTGCATATTCTGTCAAAATTCTCAAAGATGATCCTGCCGTCCGTCGTGTGGCTGACCTCCGGGTGCCACTGGATGCCGTAGAGCCGCTCTGTATTCGAGGCCATCGCCTCAACCCCGCAGATGCCTGAGCGTGCAAGGAGCAAAAAGCCCTCCGGTATGACCGCTACCTCATCCGCATGCGACGCCCAGACCCGGATCCTCGGCGGGTATCCTGCAAGTAACTCGTTCTGTTTGAGGATCTCCACCTCAACAGCCCCGTAGCCGCCGCTTGCGCCATGGTCTACCGTTCCGCCGCGGGCAGTCGCCATAATGTGCAGCCCGAGGCATATGCCGAGGACAGGCAGGCCGAGATCGAGATATTCCGCGGCAACACCCGAACGTTCGAGCGTGGGGCCGCCGCCGAGAATAACGCCCCTGCAGTTCTGGGCCACATCCGCAGGAGGCGTCTGGTTGGAGATCATCGTGGCCTCGATATCCATATCACGGAGCGTTCTTAAGATGAGATGGTTGAACTGCCCGTGATTATTGACCACATATATGGGAAGCATTGCTCAGCATATGGATGCGCCGGGGTAATAGTCCTTTGTCAGGTGTAGCCCGATACAAACTCAATGATGGTCCTGGTAATCTCATCCGGCGAGAAGCCCATCAGGTGCGCGAGCAGCATCGCACCCCCGGCACCCATGCCTTCCTTCACCTCTCCGATGCAGTAGCGTGCAAGGCCTGCATGTCCGATGCCGGAGAAGCCGGGATCGAGATAATACGCCGTGGTGCCGATCTCCTGCAGCGTCCGGGGAAAACCGGCGGACGGATCGTCCCTGACGTAGACTGTCGTCGCGATATGCGGCGGCCTGCCCCCGATCGCCTCCAGAGCCGCTGCAACAGCAAGCATCTGGGTGCCACCTGCAAGGAGGATCCTGCCCTCGTAGGTGTCAGCAATGCCTGCGGCGACCGGCATCATCGGGTCTCCCGCCATCCTGATGATATCGAGCGGGTCGGAGACTCCGGCGGCATCGATCCTCCCGATCGCCTCCCGACAGACCGATTCCTTCAGGGCGATCGGGTTCCTGGCGTAACTGCTGCTGACGCTTGCGCTGTACCCGAGCGCTCTCAGGACGATGAGCGCGGTGGTGGTGCCGCCCGGAACGCACTCGCCGAGCACCAGCAGGTCGCTGTACCGTGAGAGGAACCTGCCGATCATCCCTCCTTTCCGGTAAAGCTCATGCGCGTCGGGGACGGCATCGGCACTGCGCGGGTCTCCGCCGGGCCTCCCGTAGACGTCCATGCACGGTACCGTGGGGGGCGATGCGAGCCCGGCATTGATGAAGAGCGGGGAGATCCCGGTCAGGGTTGTCATGGATCGGGTGATGGTTGCCGGGGTCGGGCAGCCCGTCGGCGTGTTCGGCTTGATCGGCATGCTCGAGATCGCGCCGGTTGCCACGAGTTCGGCGTCGAGGATCGGGGTGAGCAGGGTCTTCTCCGGGCTCGGGCCCGCGCCTGAGAGCCCGGGGATGGTGGAGAGCATGGTGTTTCCGAGTACCAGGGCCATGACAGGGTTTTCTGCCCTGATGTCAGGCATCTCTGAGACGAACGGCATATACAGTACGTACGGAGGCGCGGCATAAAAAGGAGAGGATTCTACCTGCTGCAGGCAGACACCGTTCAGAATACGAATCGGTAAATAGGCCGCCGTTTACTACATATGTAATGTTTGAGATCGAGTCCCGTCTGCAGGCGAAGGGCGTACGGCGCGAAGCAATCGTCTCCGCCGCAATGGAGCTGTACGTATCCCACGGCATGGAAACGGAGGATGCCGCCGTCTGGCTGCATGAAAAGATCGGAAGAGCGATGCAGGACCCAAACGTCAGTTCGCTGCTGCTCGGGGCTATTCTGCTTGAGGACGAGCTCTACTGGAAGCGGAAGGACTCCGAGATCGCCGAAGATCCGGTATTTCTGCTCTCCGACGAGATCATCGGCATGGCGATCGCCGAGGTGATCGGCGGCACCTATGCCCGGTTCGAGTTTACGCGGTATGACCAGAAGAAGCCGGGCATACTGAAGGAACTCGGCCCGTTCCTGGATGACGCCGTTGCAGGCCTCATCGCCGGATGCACGTCGCGGCTGTACAGTGAGTCCGGATGAAGCCCCTCCTTGCCCTCCTGCAGTTCTGCACGGTCCTCCCGCTTGGGAGATCGGTCGATTTCGACTATTTTGCACGCCGCTCGTACCTCTACCCGATCGCCGGCTACGTGATCGGCTGCATTGCCGCTCTTGCGGTCTTCTTCATCCCGTCGCCTGCGCTTGCCGCCGCTGTCGCCCTTGCCACCGTCCTCCTCGTCTCGGGCTGCAACCACTTCGACGGGCTGATCGACTTCGGAGACGGCCTCATGGCGCATGGGAGCAGGGAGAAGCGGGTGCAGGCGATGACGGACCGGCATGCGGGTGCGGGTGCGGTGGCAGCCGCCCTCATCGTCACGCTCCTGGCGTTCGCCGGCCTCCAGTCAGCCGGGCCGATCTGGATTGCCATCCTGTTCGCCGAGGTTTTTGCGAAACTCGCGATCTCCTACATGACCACGCTCGGTCCGCCATTCCGCGAGGGCATACACAGCTACCTGCACGGCTGCGCCCGTCCGCGGTTTCTGGTCTATGCCACCGCGCTTGCGCTCCCGCTCGCCCTCCTCTCCTGGCCACGTTTTGCCGCAGCGGCCGCTGCGACGCTGATCGTCGTCGCTGTCATGCTCCGCCTCTCCCGGCGGCTCTTTGGAGGCGTGAATGGAGACGTGGTGGGCGCCACCCATGAGATCGCCCGTGCCGGCGTGATCGTTGCTCTCGCACTCCTGTAATACATTTTTCTATCCTGACGCCAGTTAGTATAGGTACAATGAAGACGCAGTTTGGCATTCACACCAGGGGCGGTGTGATCACCGAGCGGGATGCTGACTACGCAACGATACGGCTTCGTATCCCGGCAGGCGTTCTCTCTGCAGCACAGCTCCGCGGAATTGCCGAGATCGCGGAGAAGTACGGGGACGGCGGCGTTCACTTAACGATGCGACAGACGATAGAGCTGCCTCATGTCGATCCGTCGCTCCTCGAAGATATTGCCGCCGTTCTCGGGGAGAACGGGACACCGCTCGGAGCGGAGCGGGACGAAGTGGTGAACGTCATGGCCTGTCCGGGCCTTGAGCGCTGCAAATACGCCAACGTCGAGACTACTGAGCTCGCAAAAAGGATAGATCACCTGGTCTTTGGGAAAGAGATGCCCGTAAAGGTCCGGATATCCATTGCAGGCTGCACGTATGCCTGCGGAAGCCCTCAGCTCAACGAGATCGGTATCGTCGGCAGGATCAGGCCGCTGAGGATTCCCGGCCTCTGCACCGGCTGCGGAACCTGCGTCGAATACTGCCGGAACTGCGCGATAGCCATCAGGGACGGTATATCGGTGCTCGATGAGAGTAAATGCCTGCAGTGCGGCATATGTATCTACTCCTGCCCGTTCCACCTGCTGAAATCAGAGTATCCGCACTACCAGATCCTGGTCGGAGGGCGGCGCGGTATGGAGCCCCGCATAGGGCGGGAACTCATCAACGTTGAGACGGAAGACGAAGTTGTCGCCGTCGTGGAACGGATTATCGACTGGATCTACCGGCGTGCATGGAGCGGAAGGCTCCTTGCCGACCAGCTGGACGAGCTCGATTTTGACCGGTTTAAAGAGATGATGGAGAAGGAATTCAGTACCGATAGAGGTGACTGAACCCCTGGTCCGCATCATCGTCGCATTCGATAGCCGCACCGTCCCTGATCAGGGAATTAAACATCATCGCAGCGTTGAGCAGCCCCTCATCCGGGGCGCCGGTCTGCTTCACTCCCAGAAATGCCTGCCGCTGCGGTGAAGGGAAGACCCTTTTGCTCACTCTCACTCCGATGCAGTGCCGGCAGTATGCGCAGTGCGAGTACACCGACACCTCCCCGTCTGCGCACGTGACCGTAACCCGATCGGTCTTTTCGTCCCGGTGAAAAGGTAATGTCTTCATTGTACAGGGACATTGATGCCGTAGAGATATGATTTTGTTGGTTGCTGCCGAATTTACACAAATCCCGCATGCGGGATGATGGAAATGCTTTATAAGGATTACATCGTATGTATAAGATACTCGCATAACCGGACTGTTCGAGCTGACAGACCTATATGAGTGGAGGATATAATTTATGGCAACCGAGAAGCCGCACTTAAACCTTGCAGTTATCGGACACATTGATCACGGCAAGTCAACGACCGTAGGTCGACTGCTTTTCGAGACCGGATCTGTACCGCCTCACATCATCGAGAACTACCGCAAGGAGGCAGAGTCGAAGGGCAAGGGCTCATTCGAGTTTGCATGGGTCATGGACAACCTCAAGGAAGAGCGTGAGAGGGGTATTACCATCGATATCGCCCACAAGAGGTTCGATACCGACAAGTACTACTTCACCATCGTGGACTGCCCGGGCCACCGTGACTTCGTCAAGAATATGATCACCGGAGCGTCGCAGGCAGATGCCGCACTGCTGGTCGTCGCGGCACCCGATGGCGTGATGGAGCAGACAAAGGAGCACGTCTTCCTTGCGCGCACGCTCGGCATCAACCAGCTGATCATCGGGATCAACAAGATGGACGCCGCGAAGTACGACGAGAAGCGCTACAACGAGGTGAAGGACCAGCTCTCGCAGCTGATCAAGATGGTCGGCTACAAGCCAGACGACGTCCACTTCATACCGATGAGTGCGTTTAAGGGCACGAACATCTCAAAGCACAGCGAGGAGACACACTGGTACAAGGGCGTCACGCTCCTTGAGGCGCTCGACACCCTGAAAGAGCCGGAAAAGCCGACCAACCTGCCGCTGCGCCTCCCCATCCAGGACGTCTACTCCATCTCAGGTATCGGCACCGTGCCCGTAGGACGGGTCGAGACCGGCGTCATGAAGAAGGGAATGAAGGTATCCTTCATGCCGGCGAACAAGGAGGGAGAGGTCAAGAGCATCGAGATGCACCATGAGGAGCAGCCCGAGGCGCTGCCCGGCGACAACGTCGGGTTCAACGTACGGGGTATCGGCAAGGGCGATGTCCGCCGCGGCGATGTCTGCGGCCCTGCGGATGCACCGCCGACGGTTGCGGATGAGTTCACCGCCCAGATCGTGATCCTGCACCACCCGAGCGCTCTCACCGTCGGCTATACACCGGTGTTCCACTGCCACACGGCCCAGATCGCATGCACGTTCATCGAACTGCAGAAGAAACTCGACCCGCGGAGCGGCCAGGTCAAAGAAGAGAACCCCACGTTCCTCAAGACCGGCGACGCCGCCATCGTGAAGATCAGGCCCACCCGGCCCATGGTCATCGAGAAGGTCAAGGAGATCCCGCAGCTCGGGAGGTTTGCCATCCGCGATATGGGATCGACCATTGCTGCTGGCATGTGCATTGATATCACACCGAAGCAGATGAGATAATTACTTCTAACATTTTTTGGTGATGGTCATATGCAAAAAGCCAGAATACGCCTATCAGGCACTGATTTCGAGAAAATTGAGATGGTCTGCAACCGGATCAAAGAGATAGCCGAGCGCACAGGCGTGAATCTGGCAGGTCCGATACCGCTTCCGACAAAGCGGCTGGTTGTGCCGATACGCAAGAGCCCTGACGGCGAGGGGACCGCCACCTGGGATCGCTGGCAGATGCGCGTTCATAAGCGGCTCATCGATATCGATGCAGACGAACGTGCACTGAGGCAGTTGATGCGCATTCAGGTACCAAAGGACATCGGCATTGAGATCGTCCTTGAGAGTTGAGGTGAGGCGGCGTGGCGGCCGCAGATGCGCCTGGCTGGATTCGTGACCAGCTCTCTTTTGAGAGACTCTTTTTCGCCGTATTTTTCATCGCGATAATTCTTCGGCTCTATCACCTGGATCTGAAGCTCTTCCACCATGATGAAGCGATTCATGCATGGTTCTCGTTTCGCCTCCTGACAGAAGGCATCTACCAGTACGATCCCGTCTACCACGGGCCGTTCCTCTACTACGCGACGGCGGCGATGTTTTGGCTCTTTGGAGACTCGGATATCGTCGGGAGGCTCCTTCCTGCGCTTTTCGGGGTGCTGCTCGTCCTGCTGGTGTATCCGCTCTACCGCCTCGGGTATCTTGACAGGAGGCAGGCGCTTGTTGCGGCGCTCTTCCTTGCCGCCTCTCCGAGCATGGTCTATTTCTCGCGCTTTCTCCGGAATGACATCTATATTGCGTTCTTCTCGCTCCTGCTGGTGGTTGCCGTTCTCTACTACCTTGAGCGGAGCGAGACGCGTTACGCCCTCCTTGCAGCGGCTGCTGCAGGGTTCGGGATGTCGGCCAAGGAGAACATGCCGATCGTGCTGCTGATCGTCGGATCCTACCTCATCTTCCTGGTATGGACGGGCAGGGTCGAGCTGCCGAAGCAGTGGAAGACCGACCTGCTCTACGCCGCCCTCGTCGTGATCGGTATTATGGGCGTCTTCTACTCGTCGTTCGGCATGCATCCGGAGGTGCTCCAGGACGGGTGGCTCCGGGCGATCGAGCACTGGACGTCGATGCACGGCCAGCAGCGGCTCGGCGGGCCGCCGTACTTCTATATCACGCTCTTGATCCTCTACGAGCTCCCGATCCTGATCCTGGCTGTGATAGGGGTCGGGCAGTTCCTGAAGAGCGGCGACCGCCCATCCTCTGTCAGGCAGTCGCTTGAGCGCCTCCGGCAGCGGCCGAGCGGCGCGGGGAAGGCGGAGGAGAGGGAGGTGTCTCCCCGGATCTTTGATAAGAGGGAGGAGTTCTTCAGGTTCTCCGTCTACTGGATGATCCTCTCTCTGGCCGCGTACGCGTATCTGGGCGAGAAAGTGCCCTGGCTGCTCCTGCACCAGCTGCTTCCCATGATCTTTGTGGCGGTCTACCTGATGACTCCGAAGAAGATGGCCTTCGCCGCTCTCGCGACCGTCTTCCTGGTCGCCATGACCTGGCACGTCGCGTTCGTGCCTGCCGATATCAACGAGCCCATCGTCCAGGTGCAGAACTCGGAGGAGCTCCGCGACGTCATGGCCCTGATCGACGCATCTGACAATCCCGTCATCGTTTCCGGCACCTACTGGCCGCTCCCCTGGTACTACCGCGGCGATCGGGCGGAGCACCTGACCTACTTCTTCCAGCCGGTGGACGAAGAGACGATACTTGCCAGAGACTTCGATCTCGTGATCGCCCATGACGCGATGAGCTATCCCGCGCTTCCCGGATACGAGAAGAAGACCGTCCGGCATAGTTACTGGTTCTCCCCCCACGAAAACCGCGACCGCCTGCTGGAATACTATTTCAGGCGCGACGGAACGAGCGGAAGCATAAACTTCGATCTGTTCACCCGTATCGAGAACGGCCCGGCGGCAGCTTGATACTTTTTGCCGGCGGGTGCCGGGTGCGCCGTATGAAGGGCTTGCCGTTTCGCATGAAACGATATGAGTCCACAGGGCCGCAGCCATGCAGATGCAGGATTAAAGTTAAAACTCGAATATCTCTGCTGCTTTTTTTTTTCGTTCTGCTTCCGTAAACGAAGTTCCGCAGGCTATCGCCTCAGGAGGGAGGCGGCATGCGGGAGAGGACCTGCCTCAGTCCAGGGTTTCCTATGAAGCCGCCTATGAAGCCCCGAAGGCTACGAGCTACAGAACGAAGGTGAGTGATGCTGCTTCCCGCCCATTTCCATATAAAACCGCGTATGAAGCCCTGATGGGGGCTGCAGGCGCAACCAATGAAAATCCATGAGTTTTCTGGAGCATCCCGGATCCGGTATCTCCCGGGTCTCCCGGTAGAGTGGACCGTGGGGGACATCCCAATGGGGGGAGGCGGTGGGAAGCCGTGTACGGGAGCGAATTGAGCTGGAGCGACAAGAGCCTTCCATTTCAGAAACGGTTCGCATTTTCATGGGAAACCGCGTATGAAGCCGTTTTACGGCCACAGGCGCAACCGATGAAAATTCTTGACTCTATACAGATACACAGTGTCAGGTTTTTACAGACCATCCCGGTCCAGTAGAACGGAATAGCCGGCAGAAAAGCCGATTCTTGGATCCCTGTGCCGAATTTACCTATCTTCATCAGCCGCGCCGGTAACCTGCCGGCAGTCGCGTGCGTTCATCGCATAAGCCCGAAGCCGACGTCTATCTCATCCCCGATCAGTGACGGCCTCTGGCCGACTTCCATCTCTGCGCCGTGCGGTCATTCCCCGGGCCGCGGCGGCCTCCAGCCCCGCACCTTCCAGGCGACGGCAATGCCCCCGGCAATCAGGACGAGTACGAGCACAACCATGATCCCTGCCGCAAGGGGGTCGATACTCGCACAGTCCGGCAGCCCCCGCCCCCCCGGAGGAACGAGAACGGTAAGAAGGCGGGCAGCGATCGTGAGGGTCAATACGGCGGGAACGGCGTACTTGCAGATCGGATACACAAGCCTGAGCAGCCCGCTTCCGTACTCGCCGGCGGGAAAGACCTCCTCCCGGAAGAACCAGGTGAAGACGACTGCCGTCATCAGGGCAGAGATCGGGAGACCGAGCGTGCCGAGTGTATCGTCCATAATATCGAGGATCCGTATGCCGAGCACCGTAAGGTCTGCGGCGCTGTAACTGAGCGCTGCAGGCATGCCGGCGATCAGGATGCCGGCGGTCAGCAGCCCGCTCACCTGTCTCCTCGATAGGCGGGTGGCCTCGATCAGTGCCACAACATTCACCTCAAGCATCGTGATCACCGAGGTCAGGGCGGCAAAAAAGAGGAGGGCGAAGAAGGCGACCGCAAAGATCCGCCCCGACGGCATCAGGTCGAATGCACGCGGAAGGGTGGAGAAGGCGAGTTCGGCACCGGCCGCCGGCTCGAGGCCGAAGGTGAAGACGATCGGAAAGATGACCATTCCTGCAAGCAGGGCTACAAAGAGATCGGCAAAGGTGATGATGAGTGCGGACCGCGGTATGCCGCCGCCTTCTTCCAGGTAGCCGCCGAAGGTGATCAGGATCCCCCACCCCACCGCGAGGGAGAAGAACGCCTGTCCGAACGCCGCGCTCCATATCAGGGGGTCTGCAAGGACTGAAAAGTCAGGGGTGAGAAAGAACGCGATCCCTGCGGCAAAACCGGGCAGTGTTGCGGTAAAGATCGCCATGAGAACGAGGATGACGAAACTTACCGGGATCAGGAGGGAGGCGGACCGCTCGACACCTCTCCGTACGCCGAGCGAGACGATCGCGCCGGCCGCCAGTGTCGATGCCACAAAGAATGCAACAGGCAGGTATGTGCCGGTAAATCCGTCAAACGTCTCCGTTACACCTGCCGCGGAAAAGATCACATACCCGAGCGTCCATCCGGTGATGACCAGATAATAACTGAGGATGAGGAAGACGATTGCGCAGACCATCCATCCGAGAAAGCGGAACTGCCTGCCTGCCGATCCGAATGCAGTGACGATGGTCGCCCTGAGGCGGCTGCCGAGGTTCAGCTCCATGATGATTAGGGGAACGGCAAAGAAGAAGACCGCGATGAAGAAGGGTATGAGATAGGCACCGCCGCCGTTCTGCCCGACGATTGAAGAGAATCTCCAGATGTTGCCGATGCCGACCGCCGAGCCGATTGCGGCCAGCAGAAAACCGATCTTCGAGGACCACGTCTCCATGCAGGTTCAACTACAGGAGTATTTCAGGACGGGGCGATAAACGTATCCAAAAGCCGGACTCGTGGACTGCCGGTCACCGGATGCCGATGGAATAGCGGCGGAAAGCCGGCATGTCATCCGGTGTACAGAGCAATGGCCTCGCCGACCTGGTTCATGTACCGGTCCGTGGCCCTGACGAACGCCTCCCAGTCCGACCCTGCCGGGAGGTTAATGTCGATGTCAAGAGCATACACCCTGAAGAGATAGGTCTCGATCTCGCCTTTATTCGGGCAGGGACCAGTGTACCCGACGACCCCGAAATCGTTCCTCCCCTGCACCGCCCGGATGGGCGACGATATCTCGGGACCCTTCGGAATGCCTTCGGGTATGACCGGCATCGGGTTGATGTTCCAGATCAGCCATGCGGCCCGCGAGGGGCCTTCTTCAGGAGTATTGGTAGCGAGAATTGCGATGGACTTGATATTCGGCAGGACTCCCTCGATCGCGATCCCCGGTGATACATCCCCTCCCCTGCAGGTATGCAGGATGGGAAACTCATCGAAGCCCAGCTTTACCGTTAACGGATGCACTCTCCCCCTCCTCCGCTCACCTGTTCCATGCAGGAGTATACTATATAAGGATTATTGACAGGATGCCCGACGGCGCACCCATCCGGGCAGCGGGGCGGTTCACTAACCGTAGATGGCGATCGTATCCCCGAACTGGAGCACATGCCCCTTCATGGCACCGATGACCTGATGCTTTGCGGCGCCCGGTGGAAGATCCAGCATGGCATCGAGGCCGTATACCTTGAAAAGGTATCGATGCATCTCGCCGCTCCGGGGGCAGGGTCCGCGATACCCGATGCTGCCGGCGTCGTTTATGCCCTGCAGCGCCGAAAGAGGGTGCGTCACCCTGCCCTCCTTCGGGATGCCCTCCGGAATCGTAGCCCGCGGTTCGATATTCCAGATGATCCAGGCGGTATGAGAGCACCCTGGCTCAAAGGGGTTCAATGCAAAGACGGCGATCGATTGCACTGCAGGATTAAGACGGCCGATCCGGATCTCAGGCGAGATGTCGCCTCCGTAACAGGTACTTCTGATCGGAAGTTCGGCGGATCTCAGCTGGACCGATAGTCTCCCCACACCGGCATTCATGGCAGGAGATATGAAAGTGAGATGAAAAAGATTGCTGAGTCCATGTATCTTCCGGAAGGATGGGATCACATGCTCTCTGCATCGGATGCATCCATTCCCGGAGATACCAATATTTCGCCCCAATCGCGGGTCAGAGTTATCCGATCGAGCGATGGTGCGCATTTTTCTCCGGTTGGGAACTTTCATGTGAAATTAAGCCGGTTTCCGGGATGAAGACACTCGCCTCTCAACTCCATTCGCCCCCATATACGGCTTCCCTGCGACTGTCCACATCGTGGGGCGGCGGCCTGCGGGGAGATCTCCCCGCCCGGGGCGATGCCTGCCCGATGCCCATCCACGGTCCACGGGAGCAGGACATTAAAAAACCGGATACGGGATACCTGCGCACGATGCATCGATCGTCTCACGTGCGTCATAGTCTGCGGGGTCTTGCCCGGGTTTCGAAGCACCATTTTATGGACCCGGGATTGCATACCGCATAACGACAGGCTGGCTGACAGGCTTCAGCAGCCGGTCCATCAGGGCACAACCCTCGCCTTTCGGCTATAGAGCGCCATCGCCTCCCCGTACTGCACTGCCACGGCCTGCAGTGCGGTCTCAAGCTCTCTCCTGCCCGCTCCTGCCGGAAGGCCGATCGCTTCCCGCATACCGTAGACCCTGATGAAGAACCGGTGCGTCGCCCCTTTCGGCGGGCAGGGGCCGCCGTACCCGACATCCCCAAAATCGTTCCTCCCCTGCACCGCCCGGAAGGGGGAACTCACCTCGGCGTCGGCGGGCACGCCCTCCGGGATGACATCCCGTGCCGGGATGTTCCAGATAAGCCAGTGGGAAAACGTCCCTCCGGGTGCATCCGGATCATCCATGATGACCGCAATATACGGCGTGCCGAGGCCGGCAATCTCGATCTTTTGGGATATATTCTCCCCGTCGCATGCATGTCTCTGCGGGAATCGTTCGAAGTCCAGTCGCACGTCCAGATGCTCCATCTTCGCCTCCTCGGGAGATGGGGATATAAAGATGTTGCGATGCATCAGAACAGACCCATATCCTGCGCCTGTTTCAGGATATCCTTCACATCGCGGTCGCTGAGATCGTACCACCGCTCGTATGCCTCCGCCACTGCAAAGGCGTATCCGGTCCTGACATTTGTGCAGATAACCAGATCCGCCTCTCGTGCGAGGAACGTCACGGCATCCGCCGACCCGGTAGGCACCGCGACGACCACCTCCCGCGGCCCTTCGGACCGGGCCGCCCGGACCGCAGCAAACATCGTATAGCCCGATGCCAGCCCGTCGTCGGTGAGGATGACCGTTGTGTCTGAGAGAGGCGGCTCCTTCCTGTCGCCGACGAACATTGCCAGCCGCTCCTTCACGCTCCTCCTCGCCTTCTCGACGGCGGCGTCCACCGCTTCATCCGTAAGCCTGAGTCCGGCAAGCAGATCCTGGTTTAAAAAGACTCTCCCGTCCCAGGTGACCGCGCCGAACCCTGCTTCGGGGTTCCACGGTATCTGGACCTTTCTCACCACCGCCATCCGCAGGGGGCAACCGAGCGCCCGTGCAACCTCTATCCCGATAGGCACGCCCCCCGCAGGGATGGCGCAGACCACCGGATTGTCATCGATTCTCTCCCGGACGATCAATGAAGCCACTCTCCTGCCTGCCTCGGTCCGGTCGCCAAACACCGAAACCCGGTTTTGCAATGCCTTGTCCTCGATAATGCTGCCCATCGCCACCACCAGCTCCGTCTGCATCATCCCCATCAGGGTATTAACGTGTTGTGGTGTCTGGCAGAGATCCTATAGATAGGTATTACATCTCCCGGGCAGAGATCAGAGATGAACCATGCAACCTCCCCGCAATCTCCTGAAGGTGTATACGGACGGCGCCGCCCGCGGCAATCCGGGTCCGGCGGCATGGGCGTTTCTTCTCGTCAAGGACGGCCGCATCATAGCACAGAGGTCAGGGTATCTCGGAAAGGCGACGAACAACGTTGCCGAGTATCACGCAGTGATCCATGCCCTCACCGAGGCGCATAAACACACGGATACGGTGGAGATATATTCCGATAGCGAACTGGTCGTCAGGCAGATTACCGGGCGGTATCGTACCGGAAAAGAGCATCTCGCAGCACTCAGGCGCGATGTACTCCGCCTGGCCGGAGGCTTCTCGAGTATCACCTTCTCGGCGATACCGCGGGAAGATCCGCATATCCAGGCAGCCGATAGGCTCTGTAACGAAACAATCGATAGGCATACCGGGAAGGGCGGATCCGGACGAAGGAATACGGCCGTCACCTGCACGCCTATCGGCGTGATCCGCTCTCCCTATACGGGGCAAAAAGCCGCCCCCCGGCAGGGAAGGCTCTCCGACGCTCTCAGCGAGATCATCGTTTTTGATGAATATGCTCCGGCCCTCAGGGGGATCGAGAGGCGCTCGCATCTCATCGTGCTCTACTGGCTCGATCAGGCGGACAGATCGCTGCTCATTGCCGTTCCTCCGGGGCAGGATGAAGAGTTCGGCGTCTTCTCCATCCGCTCTCCGTCCCGCCCGAACCCGATCGGGTTTGCCGTGGTGGACCTGATCCGGCGGGATGGTACCAGGCTTACGGTCAGGGGGCTGGACGCCTTCGACGGGACGCCGGTGCTCGACATCAAGACATATTCAGCAGAGTTCGACTGCATTCCGGAGGCAAAATCCAATAAAGAGAAAAGAGCGGGTTAAGGGGCGGGAGCCCCTGCGGCCGCCGGAATCATCTGCTCAAGCCCGAGCTCCCGCAGTTTTTCCGGAGTGGGGCGGCCTGTTGCATCCCATCCCCTGACCCGGTAATATTCATCGAGGAGCGGCTGCCGCCTCCAGACCCTCCCCTTCGGTGCGCCTTCCCCGAGCGGCTCCTCCAGGAGGCGGCGAGGCAGGGTGTCATCCTCCTTCGTCACCCCTGCTGCCAGGTTGAAGAGTTTCTGCATGTTCCATACCCGCTCTCCGATAAGCAGCGCCTTCCCGGAATCGATCTCAACCCCGGTCGCTGCCGAGATCATCGCGGCGTAATCGGCAGCTCCGAGCGGGAACGCAGTGAAGAGGCAGCTTCCCGAGGAATCGATAACCGCGGTAAGATCCTGGAATGTCTTCGTCCACTCCGCTTTACCCTTATCGGTGAAAGGATCGAGCTTCTCCGGCGATCCGAGCACCTCGGGCGAGACCATATAGCCGTAGACATGGTCGCCCCCCCGGACCGAGGTGGCATACGCCAGTCCGTGCCCCTGCAGCCCCCGGGGGTCATAGGCAGGCAGTTCCTGCTTCTTGACGCTCATTGAGAGCTCCGGATGGCCGTAGCGCTCCGCGAACCGGTAGGATCCTTCTGCAAGCTCATCGCCGATGCCCTCCCGGTATGCAATCCTGTGGACGAGAGAGAGCATCATCTCTCCGTCCCCGAAGGCGATCCTCTCGGGAATGTAGCCCCGCTCAGACATCTCCATTGCGCACGCGATGGTTGCGCCGGTCGAGATGGTATCGAGCCCGAGATCGTTGCAGAGATGGTTCGCAAGCGATATCTGTGCAAGATCGTCGATGCCGCAGTCGGGGCCGAACGCCCAGATGGTCTCGTACTCCGGCCCCTCGATGACCTCCCCCTCAAGCTCGATCTCTCTGCCGCACTGGATGATGCATGCCTGGCAGCCCACCTTGCTCTTCAGGATGGTGCCTGCCATCTCCTCGCCAGAAACGCGCTCCGCTTCCGGGAAGTGGGCAGTCTGGAAGTTCCGGGTCGGCAGAATGTAGTTTTCGTTCACGATATTAACGAGTACACCGGTCCCGAACCGGGGAAGCCCTTCTCCTGATATAGCATTCTCCCGGATCTTCTTCCCGATCTCTGTCTTCAGCCGCGTAACACGCTCACGATCTGCGACTGCTATCCTCTCCTTTCCCCGAGCGGCAACGGCCTTCAGGTTCTTCGATCCCATCACCGCACCGACGCCGCCGCGTCCTGCAGCCCGTGAATTCTCATTGATGACCGCAGCGATCCTGCTCAGCCGCTCGCCGGCGGGACCGATACAGGCAACCCTGATCCTGTCGTCGCCCAGATCAGCCTGAATCGCCGATGATGTCTCCCGCGTTGTCCTGCCCCAGAGGCGGGATGCATCGCGGAGCTCCGCCGCTCCATTGTCGAGAAGCAGGTACGTCGGCGCTGCCGCCTTTCCGGAGAAGATGACGGCGTCAAATCCTGCCCGCTTCATGCTCGTGCCGAACTCCCCTCCGCTGTTCGCACTGGTCGTGGTGCCGGTCAGCGGGGATTTGGTGATGACGTCATAGCGCGATCCGATCGGAAAGCCGCTCCCGGTTATGGGTCCGCTCGCAAATACCAGGACATTCTTCTGATCAAAGGGATCGGTTGCGGGGTCGACCATATCGGTAAGGAGCTTTATACCGAGCCCCCGCCCTCCGATATAGTCCCGTTTCCATTCCTCGGGGAATGGTCTCGCCTCAAACACACCTTCGGTGAGATCCACGTAGAGGATTCTGCCTGCATAGCCGTTCATTTATTCCACCGCACCGATAACGATCAACGATCTTCATAAGGGTTACTGAGCGGAAGCCCGGAAAAAGATTCATATGCCATGAAGGGTGGACCGGTACCGGAGGAGAGAGAGCGTGAGAGTCACCGTGAAGGCATTCGGCGGATTCCGCGATATTATGCCGGGAGAGATCGTCATGGATCTGCCTGCCGGTACAGACATCGGAGGGCTGCTTGAGGTGCTGGGGCGGGGGTACCGGGCCTTACCGGAGGCTCTCTTTGCCATGCCCGGTATGCTTCGCGACTATGTGAACATCCTAAAGAACGGAAGGAACATTCAGTTCATCCGCGGCCTTGCGACGCTTCTCGAAGGAGGGGGCGTCGTCGCCCTCTTTCCGCCCGCCGCAGGCGGATAGAGCCAAAGGTACTATGCCAGCACCTATACTTTTAATGGTTTTTACGGATAACCATTATAACCGAATCAACCACCAGGCATACCTGGAGGATACCATATGACAAATACCGAAGAAGTACATCCGGAGTCCTGCAACGGGACCTGTGCAACCTGCCCATCCGCAGCGAAATGCAACGATCCGCGGAACGTTGCACAAGAGCACGGCCTCCCTCCGAAGGCAAATATCAACGTCAAACACGTCATTCTCGTGCTGAGCGGCAAAGGGGGTGTCGGGAAGAGCACGGTTGCCGCAAACCTTGCGTTTGCCCTCTCCAATCACGGTTACAATACCGGACTGGTCGATCTGGATATTCACGGACCGAATATCCCGAAGATGCTTGGCATCGAGGAGCACCGGCTCCAGTCTTATGACGGGAAGACGATCGAGCCCGTGCGGATCACCGGGACGCTCGCCGTTGTCTCGATGGCCTTCCTGCTGCCGGAGAAGAATACCCCGGTCATCTGGCGGGGCCCCATGAAGATGACCGCTATCAAGCAGTTCCTTGAGGATGTCAGCTGGGGCGATCTCGACTATCTGGTTGTGGATCTTCCTCCCGGCACAGGCGATGAGGCCCTCACCATTGCGCAGATGGCACCGAATATTGCGGGAGCGGTCATTGTCACCACACCGCAGGAGGTTGCCGTCATGGATTCGAGCAAGGCGGTCGAATTTGTCAGGAAACTTGATCTGCCGGTTCTCGGTATCATCGAGAACATGAGCGGGTTCGTCTGCCCGCACTGCGGTAAGGAAGTCGACATATTCGGCACCGGCGGCGGAAAGAAAGAGGCGGAGGATCTTGGCGTGCCGTTCCTGGGCAGCATTCCGCTCGACCCCGATATGCGGAAAGCTGCAGACGAAGGCCGCCCGTTCATCATCCGGCGGGGCAAAGAGAACCGGACATGGCAGAGCATCAACGACGTTATGGAAGCTCTCGTGAAGATCGTTGAGGGATGATATGGGAAACACGGCATACATATCGATCATCAGCGGGAACGAGGAACCGCTCCCGGTCTTTGCCTCCATTGTCCGGTCGCTCGAACACCTGGAAGAATTTCCCTTCCTGGTGGAGCCGATCTACCGTGAAGCAGTCCAGTTAAATGAAGTGCAGACCGATAGGCTGCGGTTTGGCCTTATCCGTCTGCAGTTGTATGCCGATATACACCGTTACGATGATATGGAGACGGCCCAGAAGATGAAGTACGTTGCACAGGTGCTTGAACGGGTCATCTTCGGGGGGCTGCTCCTTGAAGGGGAAGAGCCGGTCGAGAAGTGCTCCTGCGGCTACTGAAGGCCGCATCTCTTTTATTTGCACGGCAGGCAGACATCCATTCCATGGAGAGCGGAGATTCCCCTGCTCTCCGGCATCTCCTGAGGCAGGAAGAGCAGAGTATGCCCTTCCAGAATCTTCGCCCGATTCGGCGAGGCGCATCCGAGCGGGCCGGATGCATCGCTGTGGGGCAATCCCGGAGACTGACGTATTGCCGCCCCCGATGCGGCAGCCGCTCTCTCACGGGGAGCGGCGGGGAGGGGTGGCCCCTGCCAGGATCGCTTCCCGGTGATCTCATGGTGAGGATGATCCCTGATTCTGTCTGCGAACCGGTGAGGCACCAATGCGCAGGGTGTCCGGCATGAATACGCTCCGTTGTTCATAAGGTTGTCAAGACGATCTCTGCCTGGAGTCTTCCTTGCCCGCCAGAAAGGTACATGAAGCGCACATAAAATCGAGATACAGCCTCTATTTTAGATTTCGGCTTGGTTTATGGAAAAATCGAGAATTCGGTGCAAGTAACCCGGATTCGGTTTTTCCCGGTAAGTTCCGTTGCAGTGGACCGTGGGGGGGCATCATAATGGGGGGTGGGGACAGGGGAGGGGGGAGACCCCCTCCCCGCACGCTGCCTCCCCCGGATGAAGCGCCGGTGGGAAGCCGTGTCCCGGAGCGTACCAGACCGGGCGGCGCGAAACTTCTCTTTCATAAACCGGCTTGATTTTCATGGAATGATCAAGCCGGTGTTCATCAGTCGCGCCTGCAGCCCATTGCGCCCTCATCCGTGTTCGGGATGCGAGGATCGTAACGTCATCTCTGGACTGCACCCAGATTTGCCTGCTCCACCGTCCGGGCATACCGCGAGAGCATGCCGGAAAGCGTCCGGGACCGGGGTTTCCAGCCCTCCCGCCGCTTCTTGAGCGTCTCCGTATCCACGAGCAGATCAAGCCTCTTTTCGTACAGGTCGACCGCGATCTCGTCGCCCTCCTCGACGAGCGCGATCGGCCCCCCGAGCTCCGCCTCAGGGGCGACATGCCCGATGCAGGGCCCTCGCGTGCCGCCCGAGAAGCGGCCGTCCGTCACCAGGACCACATCCGTATACCCGAGCCCCATCATCGCAGAGGTCGGTGAGAGCATCTCGGGCATGCCGGGAGCGCCTCGCGGCCCTTCGTACCGGATCACGACGACATCGCCCTCCGTAATCTCCCGGTTGAGGATTGCATGCATGGTGGCCTCCTCCCCGTCAAACACCCGGGCAGGGCCGGTATGCCGCCACATGCGCTCCGCCACGGCGGCGCACTTGACGACGCAGCCGTCAGGGGCAAGCGTTCCCCGGAGTATCTTCAGGCCTCCCGCAGGGCTGACGGGATGTTCGGTTGTCAGGAGGATGCTCTCGTCCGCCACCCGTGCCTCCCGGGCAATGGCATGCGTGCCTGTGCCCGAGACGGTCGGGCAATCGTCGAGATACGCTGCAAGCCGCTGGAGGACGGCCGGGATGCCTCCCGCCCGGTAGAGTGCAAGCATGGAATGCGGCCCTGATGGCTGCATGTGGCAGATATGCGGCACCTGCTCGCCGATCGCGTTGAAGGCATCGAGATCGAGGGGGACACCGGCCTCCCGCGCGATCGCCATCAGGTGGAGGACGGTATTGGTCGATCCCCCGAGCGCCATATCGACCCGTATCGCGTTCTTCAGGCTGTACTCGGTGATGATATCTCTCGGCCTGATTCCCTCGTTCACGAGGGCCATGACCCGTTCGCCGCTCTCCCGCGCGATCCGGATCTTCCCGGCGTCCACCGCCGGAATGGCCGCACTGCCCGAAAGCGACATCCCCATTGCCTCCGTCATGCAGGCCATGGTATTTGCCGTATAGAGTCCCTGGCAGCTGCCGCATCCCGGCATCGCCGCACATTCGAGCTCTGCGAGCTCGTCTTCCGTCATGCTGCCTGCGGCGACCCTGCCGACACCCTCAAAGACGTCGATGAGCGAGAGCTCCCGCCCCCCGAGGTATCCCGGAAGCATGGGCCCGCCGGTCACAATGATCGTCGGAATATTGCAGCGCGCTGCCGCCATGAGCATCCCCGGCACGATCTTGTCGCAGGTGCCGACGCAGACCAGCCCGTCGAACCGGTGCGACTCCACCATCAGTTCGATGGAGTCGGCGATGTTTTCGCGCGACGGGAGCGAATAGCGCATCCCCTCGTGACCCATTGCGATGCCGTCGCAGATGCCGATGGTGCCGAACTCAAACGGCACCCCGCCCGCTGCCGCAATACCCTCGCTCACCTTCGCCGACAGCGTCCGGAGGTGGATGTGCCCGGGAACGATCGTGTTCCATGCATTCGCAATTCCGATGAACGGCAGATGCATCTCCCGGTCCGTGACGCCCAGAGAGCGCAACAGCGATCTGTTCGGCGCCCGCTGGTACCCTTTCTTGACCCTCTCACTCCGCATAGAGCTCACGGATAATCTGGTCAGTGCAACGTGATGTAGTTTTCACATTTCTCCTCCCGGTGCAGCGCCGGTCGCCGGCGCTGCAGAAAAGTTACCGCGGGAGGTGGGATTCGTCGTAGAGGTGCACGACGTCTCCGATCACGATCACGGCGGGAGGGCTGACGCCCCGCTCTTTCGCGATCTCTGCGATCTCTCCAAGCGGCCCTACCGTGACGCGCTGGTCGGTCCTGAGCCCCCGCTCGATGACGGCGACGGGCGTGAGCGGATTCTTGCCGTGCTCCATGAGCGCGGCGGCGATGCCGGGCAGATTCTTCACCCCCATCAGGATCACGATGGTGCCCCGCAGGCGTGCAAGCACCTCCCAGTCGAGCGCGGATTCGGGCTTTGTCGGGTCTTCGTGGCCGGTGATCACCGTCACCGCCGACGCGTACCGCCGGTGGGTGACCGGTATCCCGACACACTCGGGTACGGCGATGGCGCTCGTGACGCCGGGCACGACCTCCACCGGAACGCCGTGCTCCCGGAGTGCCTCAAGCTCCTCCCCGCCCCGCCCGAAGAGGAACGGATCGCCGCCCTTCAGCCTGACGACCCTCTTCCCCTCCATCACGCGGGCGATCATGATCTCCTCGATCTCGCGCTGCTCCAGCGTGTGGTCGCCGCCGAACTTCCCGCAGTCGATCCGCTCCGCATCCGGCGGGAGCGTGCTGAGAATCTCGTCACCCGGGAGCTGGTCGTAGAGGATCACATCCGCCGAATCGATCACCTCCCGCGCACGGAAGGTGAGAAGGCCGAGCCCCCCGGGCCCGGAACCCACCAGGAATGCCTTTCCTCTCATGTCCCGACTCCCAGCGCTTCGTATGCCTCACGGATCAGGGTCTCCGACCGGGAGCGGAGCTCGCGCCCGCAGGCGCGCGCCTCCTCGAGAGTGGTCACGCGCCTCTCGATCCGCTCCCATCGGGATCCGTCCAGGGAGAGCACCTCTGCGATCAGGTTTTTGTCCCGGCAGTAGATGCCCTGCGGCGTAAAACACCCGCCTCCCACCTCCTCCATCACAGCGCGCTCGATCTCGGCATCGAGCCGGGTCGGCCCGTGATCCAGCGCAGAAAGCGTCTCGACAAGCGACGGATCAGCCCTGCATACGACGGCAATCGCACCCTGGTTCGGGGACGGGACGAATCGGTCCGGAGGCAGGCGATCGCCGTTCAGCCGGTAGCCGAGCCGCTCGATCCCCGCCTCGGCGAGCACGATGGCGTCGTACTGCCTCTCCGCAAGCTTTCTGATACGGGTGTCCACATTGCCGCGAAGCGGTTTGACCGAAACGGAAGGATCATGCCTGAGGATCTGGGCGATCCGGCGCGTGCTCGAGGTGCCCACAACGGCAATCTCATCGCACGTGCCCTCGTAAGCGAGGAAGTCTGCAGGGGAGTCCCGCTTCAGCACCGCACAGCAGGCCAGCCCGGGCGGACGCGCGGCAGGGATATCCTTCATGCTGTGCACGGCCGCATCGATCTCGCGCCGGAGGATGGCTTCGTCCAGGGCACGGACAAAGACCCCCTGCCCGCCGATCTCGTGGAGCGGGACGCCCGTCTTTGCATCCCCCTCTGTCGTGATGATCTGCATGTCCACCTCGATCCCCTGATCGGCAAGCAGTCTGCAGACCCGTTCCGTCTGCGCCAGTGCAAGCGCGCTTCCCCGTGTTCCGATTATCAGAGACATGAGCCGTATGCTGCTGCTATCTGATCGACATCCTCGCGGGTGTGCGCAGCAGAGAGGAAGTTCGTCTCGAACTGCGAGGGCGGGATGAATATTCCCGCATCAAGCATGGCAGTCCAGAACCGCCCGAACGCTGCGGTATCGCACTCCTTTGCCTCCCGGTAGTTCCGCGGGGGCGTCTCCCGGAAGAAGTACTTGAACATGGAACCCGACCGCACAAACGATCCCCCGCCGCGATCACCGATGCCCTCCCCGATGGAGCGCGTATATGCCTCAAGCTGCCCGTACAATTCCCGGTGAGCGTGAATGTGCCTGATGGTGGCGCACCCTGCAGCAAGGCTCAAGGGGTTGCCGGAAAAGGTGCCTGCCTGATACACGGGCCCGGAGGGTGCGATGAGCTCCATGATCTCGCGCCTTCCCGCAAGTGCCCCGATGGGCAGCCCTCCCCCGATGATCTTGCCGAACGTGGTGAGATCCGGGCGGATGCCGTACTCCACCTGCGCACCCCCGACACCCACGCGATACCCGGTGATCACTTCGTCGAAGATGAGAAGCACGCCGTGTGCCGCCGTGATCTCCCTGACATCGGCAAGATATCCTTTATCGGGCAGAATCGGGCCGACGTTGCCCATGATCGGCTCCAGGATAAATGCGGCTATATCGTCGTCTCCGGAGAGGAGCTCCTCGAGCGCTTCCGGATCATTGTAGGCCACCTGCCGCGTGTGCGCCACGACCCCGGCGGGGACGCCTGCGGAGTCGGGCACTCCCAGCGTGGTCGCGCCGGATCCTGCTTTGACCAGCACCGCGTCGTGCGCGCCGTGGAACCCTCCTTCAATCTTGACGATGTCCTTCTTTCCGGTGTATCCCCGCGCCAGCCTGAGCGCCGCCATCGTTGCCTCGGAACCCGACGAGACGAACCGGATCATATCGACTCCCGGATGGTCGCCGGCAATAAGGCCTGCGAGCTCGAGCTCGAGCGGGGACGGCGTGCCGTACAGCCATCCCTGCTCGATACGGTCTGCGATGGCTTCCCTGACCTCCGGGTGTGCATGCCCCAGGATCAGGGGGCCGTATGCCATGCAGCAGTCGATCAGCCTCCTGCCTTCGACGGTGGTCAACCGCGAGCCTCCGGCGCGATCGGTATAGAACGGATAGGGCCTGATCGCCCGGACCGGGCTGCTCACGCCGCCCGGCATCAGGGTCCTGGCCTTCTCGTAGAGTTCACTGCTCTTCATGCAACCATCCTGCTGCTTCCTCTGCAAAATACGTGATAATCAGGTCGGCCCCGGCGCGTTTTATGCATGTCAGGCTCTCCATCGCAACGGCGCGCTCGTCGATCCATCCGCGTTCTCCTGCCGCTTTGATCAGGGCATACTCGCCGCTCACCTGATATGCGGCGACGGGCAGGCCGAGGCCTGCGATTGATGCCAGCACGTCCAGATACAGGCCCGCCGGCTTGACCATCAGAATGTCCGCCCCTTCCTCTGCATCGAGTTTGGATTCCAGGAACGCCTCTCTGCCGTTGCCGGGCGCGATCTGATAGGTCGTCCTGTCTCCAAATGCATACCCAGAATCTGCTGCATCGCGAAACGGCCCATACAGTGCGCTTGCGAACTTGGTGGAGTATGACATGAGGAGCACATCGGCATGCCCTCCGTCATCCAGTGCGGCCCGGATGGCCTGCACCATCCCGTCGAGCATGCATGACGGAGCGACGATATCGGCACCGCTTTCCGCATGGCTGGACGCAATATCTGCCATCAGCGCAAGCGATGGATCGTTTAACAGGTCAACGCCGTCCCGCGTCTTGCCGACGATGCCGCAGTGGCCGTGATCCGTATACTCGCATGCGCAGACATCGGTGCAGACCACCATTCCCGGCAGTGCGTCCTTCACTGCACGGACGGCCTGCTGGACGATGCCGTCTTTTGCATACGCCTCACTCGCTCGGTTATTCTTGCGGGCAGGTATCCCGAAGAGGATCACCAAACGTATTCCCGCATCCCAGAGCCTTCCGGCCCGGTCGACAAGATCATCGACCGGATACCGGAACTGTCCCGGCATCGTCTCGATCGGGCGCGGCGATGCAATGGTTGCGTCGACAAAGAGCGGCGCAACCAGATCGGTCTTGTGCAGGCGATTCTCACGGAGAAGCGGCTGAATGTCCCGTCTCCTTGTTCTTCTCATTCGTCGTTGTGGAAACACACTATTTCACCCTGAGTCAGTGCCCGAACAAGGGCCTCTGCGGTCTTCGCATCGCCGTGCTCGGCGCTCGATCGAATTGAGAGCGTCAGATCGGCGAGGAGTTTCTTGGTCATCACCCGTGTCAGGTCGTCCACCACCTCTGCAACCTTTGCGTCGGCGGTCCCCAGGCGGCTCAATGCCCGGTCACGCTCACGTGTCCGGATGGCCTCCGCCCAGGTGTAGAGGAGGGCAAGGTTCTCATCCGCCGCCGCACGCCGGAGAAGCCGGGTGAAATGGTCCAGCTCCTCCTGGATGATGGTCCTGGCCCGCTCCGCCTCTGTCCGCCTGCTGTCGAGGTTCGTCCTGCTGATGTCACGCAGATCGTCGATGGTAAAGAGGTGGACGCCGTCGACGTCCCTGGCACCCTCTTCTATGTCGCGGGGCTGGGCGATATCGATCAGGATCAGGGGGCGGGGGTGCTCGTCGAGCGGCCATCGGCGCTCCTGCATCGCTTCCGCAAGCTCCCCTGCGTGGATGACCGGATGCGGCGCGGCGGTGCAGGAGATGACGACGTCGGAGAGGGCGATGTAGCGGTAGAGATCTCTGAAGTTGACGGCGCTCCCGCCGATCTTTCTGGCAAGCGCCACCGCCCGCTCGGGGGTGCGGTTGGTGACGTAGATGGCGGTGAGATCCTTTGCCACGAGCGCCTGCGCCACCATCCTCCCCATCTCACCGCTGCCGACGACGAGAATATGCCGATCCTTCAGGCTTACCAGCAGTTGCTCGGCGAGCGCCACGGCCGCCGACCCGATGGAGACGGCGCCGCGGTTGATCCGTGTCAGGCTCCGCACCCTGGCGCCGACGTGCACCGCCTTATTGATGCAGAGCTCGATGATCCCGCTGCAGGCTCCTGCTTCCTGCGATGCTGCGAGCGCCTTCTTCATCTGCCCGAGGATCTGGTCTTCGCCGACGATCATGGAGTCGATCCCGCAGGCGAGTTCGAGAAGGTGGCGGCAGGCATCCTTTCCTTGCAGCACCGCAAAACCGCTGCGCCCCTGTGCCTGCAGAAAATCGGTGAGCGCCCCGGCGTCGCCCTGCACCAGCACCTCGACCCGGTTGCAGGTCTGCAGGAGCATCGCCCCCTTGAAGAGTTCCCGGGCAGAGCGGAGGAGCGCCTCTTCATCCGGGAAGCGGAACGCCTCGAGCGAGGCAATATCCGCCTGGTGGTGGCTCAGGCTTGCAAGCGCAATCGGGGTGTGGAGTGAGTCAGGCATGCAGGTACCTCTCCTCGGCAATCAGTCTGGCCTTCTCCCGGTCCGATGCAAGGGCTGCCCATACATCCGCATCGCAGACGACGTCGCGGAGGATGGCCGCTCTCCGCTTCGGGGAGGGCTCGCTTTCCTGTAATAGCGCCCGCAGTTCTGCCTGCAGCTCGATCATCCCATCGAGCTCCGCGTACTCCCGCTCAAGCATCAGGCGCAGGTACCGCGGCACCGCCGGGCTCATGCCGAACGTGCTGATCGCCACCACGTAGTGCTCTCCGCGTATCACGGACGGGATTAAGACATCCCCCTGCTCGCCCGCCGCATTGTTGAAAAATACCCCAATCGACCTGCAGATCTCCCCGATCCTCGTGTTCAGGGCGGGATCAGGCGTTGCCGCCACGGCAAGAAACACCCCTGCAAGCAGAGCCCGCAGCGCATCGTCCGATGCAGCGGCCAGATCCGCCTGTATGCGCCGAACCGGCATTCTCTCGATCTCATGCGAGAACGAACGGCTCACCACCGTTACATCCGCTTCATGCCGGAAAAATGCGGCTTTTCGGGCACCGACCTCTCCCCCTCCGAAGATGAGCACAGTTCTGCCCTTCAGGTCAAGCATGAGAGGGATCATCGATGTATATGTTGGTGAATTGTTTCACATTAAGATGTTGGATTACGCCGGACTGACGGGAGCAACCCCGGTCTTGCGACTGTCGGGGAACCGGCCGTGCGGGACACATTTATTTACTAAAACACCCAACAAACCGACCAGATATGACACGAGAGTTCTACGCGCTTGCAGAACTGGACAGCGCACTCCAGAGCACCAGGGATCTCCTCTGGCCGTTCCGCCTCGGTGTGTGGCTCCGCCTTGCCGTCATAGCATTCTTCGTCGGCGGAGGCGGCGGAGCCCCGCAGATCTCATGGACCCCAGACGCCGATCTCCCTGGAGAGATGATCTCCCCGGTGACCTTCCCCGGTCTCCCCGATCTCCCCGGTTTGGCTGTCGTTCTTGCCATCGTTGCGGCCGTGATGATCGCCGTCCTTGTATACCTGCTCATCGGCGCGATCTTCCAGTTCGTCTTCGTTGACTGCGTGAGCACCCGCGACGTCGTCCTCTCCCGGTTCTTCAGGCTGCGCGCTGGAAAAGGCGCCAGGCTCTTCCTCTTCCAGATCGGAATCACAATCCTCTTTATCGCGGTGCTTGCGGCAGCTCTGCTGCCATTCTTCCTGGCTCCCGGGAGAGTGATAGGTGTCTCGAATCTGCTCGCCCTTCTGTTCCTCATCCCGGTAGTCCTCATCGTTGCGATACTGTTCGCCCTCGTCATGCTCTTCACCATCGATTTCGTCGTGCCGATCATGATCCGGGATGACTGCGGTGTGATTGAGGGCTGGCGGCGCCTGCTTGCTGCATTCTCATTGCAGTGGATGCAGGTGCTCGTCTATGTGATTGTGCGCTTCCTGGCTGGCCTTGCAGCAGGCATCCTGATGATCATCCTCACCCTGCTGGCGCTCGCAATCATCGCCGTTCCCTTCGTTCTGATCGGGCTCCTCTACTGGTGGCTTCAGGTTACAGTGTTCATGCTGCTTCCACTGATCATTCCGTACCTGATCATCGCGGTGCCGGCAGTCCTGCTGATTATGGTGCCGTTCATCACCTTCTTCCGCTCATATTCGCTGAAGGTGCTCGGGCGGCTTGCCCCCGACTACGCGATGCTGCCCTGAGAGGGCGCGAGACAAGGCAAATACCTCCCCGTTTTTTTTGCGGCTCCGCAGCCATGGGCCGCGCTGCACGCTGCCGACCAATACCTTTATCGCCATCCTTCCGGAAGATGCAGATCATTGATGGTCGATCTCTACATACTTCCCATCCTTGCAATTGCGCCCGGTATCTTCTGGCTCTGGTACTTCTACACCCGGGACAGGTATGAACCGGAACCAAAATCACTGGTTGTCTGGATGTTTGTCATGGGTGTGCTCGTCACCATACCGGTCGCCTTCTTCCAGGGCTTCATCAGCATCTTCATCGTCTCAACCATCATCATGGCCTCCGTCGTCGCTCCGATTGTCGAGGAGTATGCCAAGTTCATCGTCGTCCGCCGGACGATGTACCGGCATCCCGAGTTCAACGAGCCCATGGACGGCATCGTCTATGCGGTCGCGGTCGGACTCGGTTTTGCGTCGCTGGAAAACGTCCTCTACGTGGTCAGCGCCTATCTCCAGTCCCCTGCCCTCGGGGCGGGGACGCTGGTCGTCCGGGCGTTCCTCTCGGTGCCCGGGCACGCAATCTTTGCCGGCATGTGGGGGTATGCGCTCGGCATTGCAAAGTTCTCTGTACCTGAACGGAGGCAGAGCATCATCCTCCAGGGGCTCGTCATCGCGATGGTGCTGCACGGGCTCTTCAACTTCCTGCTCGGCATCACCGAGGTATTTGCGATTGCCATACTCGTCTTCCTCCTCGTCCTGATACCCGGCATGTGGTGGCTCATTCACAGGAGGATACGGCAGGCGCTCATGCGGTCGCAGTTCAGATGATCGACGGCAGGGCCGCGTGCCTGATCCCCGCTGCTATCGGTTCGATCCTGCATCGCCGGCACATTCCCGATGCCGGCGTGCGATACACTCCGCGGCGGGACCGGCACTTGCTGTCGGGAGAGAACAGGACCTATTCGATACTCTTATAATCTTTCAGACCCCATTCTGTAGAGCACATAGACGTGCGCCGATAGTGTAGTGGTCATCACTAGGCGTTGCCAACGCCTAAACCCGGGTTCGAATCCCGGTCGGCGCACTTTCACTTCTTTTGCGCTGGATAAGGGTGGGCTCTTGTTATTTCACGAAGATCGAACCCTGCATGACAGGCAGGCAGCTCCGTTACTGTTATTATCGCCGAAGTAAATTCACTTGCATACCTTAAACTGGAGTCTCTTTTTCGATGTCCATACCCCCAGGAACCACAGAGAAAGGATCTGGCCTCACCAGCGGCGACGAGAAGCAGGATGTCGCCGATGAAGTAAAACGGCTCGTTCGCGAGCGGGCTGAAGACCTCCAGACAGAGATTGAGATCCTCCGGGAAGAGAATGCAGAACTTCGACAGATCGCGACGGTCTACGCCTCGGTGCCGGTCGGACTGTGTCTGCTCGGCACGGATACCCGGTACCTGCATGTCAACCAGCGGTTTGCGGAGATGGATGGGTTCGCTATTGAGGAGCATATCGGCAGGAGAGTCCGCGAGCTGGTGCCTGACCTTGCGGATGTGGCTGAAGAACTCGCCCGGACGGTTGTTGAGAAGGGGAGACCCGTGCTCGATATTGAAATCAGGGGGGAGACCCCGGCACAACCCGGGGTGCAGAGGTACTGGAACGAATCCTGGCGGCCGGTAACCAATAATCAGGGAGACATCGTTGCGATCAGCATCGTTGCCGAAGATATCACCGATCGGAAGTGCGCGGAAGACGCTCTCCGGGAAAGCGAGGAACGATTAACGGCGTTCATGGACAACACCCCCGCGGTTGCCTGGATGAAAGACGAACAGGGACGCCATGTATACCTGAACCGATCGTATGAAAGCCGTTTCAATCTCCGGTTCA
Source organism: Methanomicrobiaceae archaeon (assembly GCA_020854755.1). Classification (GTDB taxonomy): domain Archaea; phylum Halobacteriota; class Methanomicrobia; order Methanomicrobiales; family Methanoculleaceae; genus JAHKLN01. The sequence goes on from JAHKLN010000032.1 coordinate 33,414, forward strand.
AAGACTGGCGCGGTAAGACGGATTTTGAGCTGTGGCCCCTGCCCGTTGCCGAGCGGTTCTGGGAGAATGATCGAACCGTCCTCAGGGAAGGCCGGGTTATCGAGGTCGTGGAGGAGGCGCCCGACCTGGAGGGAGACACTACCTACTGGTGGAACTTCAAGTTTCCCTTCCATGACGCTTCCGGAAAGAAGTATGTGGGGGGGATCGGAATCGACGTCACCGGCTGGAAGCGGGCTGAAGCGGCCCTGCAGGAGAGCGAGGAGAAGTACCGAAACCTCGTAGAACTCGCGCCGGAGCCGGTCGCGGTCCACTGCCAGGGTACCATTGTCTATGTCAATCCTCCCTGCATCGCGCTGTTCGGCGCAGAGAAACGGGAGGATCTCATCGGCAGGCCGACTCTCCAGTTCGTCCATCCGGACGACCATGAAGTGGTCAGAGGACGGATCCGCCAGATGATGAATGCGGGTACGACCGTGCCCCGGATCGCAGAGAGATTTGTGAAACTCGACGGTCAGGTCATTTATGTCGAGGTCGCCGCTACCCCCATCATATATGAAAACCTTCTCTCGGTGATGGTCCTCTTCCGGGACATTACCGAGCGCAGACGTGCGGAAGAAGCGCTCATGCGCCACACCGAAGAGCTGATCCAGCTCAACCGCCAGCTTGAAGAGGCGGACCGGGAGGCGAACCTCTACCTGGACATCCTCACTCACGATATCGGGAACACCGAGAACGTCTCGAACCTCTACGCCGACCTGCTTATCGAGACGCTCGACGGCGAAGCCGCCGGATACGTGAAGAAACTGCAGTGCAGCATCAGGAAGAGCATCGAGATCCTGGGCACCGTCTCCACCATCCGCCGGATTCATCGGGCAAAGACCGGGCTCAAACCGACAGACCTTGGTGCAGCGGTCAGGGGGGCGATCGAGAACTATCCCAACAATATCGTCCTCCATAACGGCGTGCACTGCCTGGTCAGGGCTGATGATCTCCTCCCCGTGGTCTTCAACAACTTAATCGGCAACGCTGTCAAGTTCGGCGGCCCTGATGTCACGATCGCCGTCAGGGTCAGGGAGGATGATGGATTTGTCCGGGTTTCGGTCGAGGATACCGGTCCCGGTGTCCCGAACGGCGAGAAGCAGGAGATCTTCCATCTGCATGAAACGAAGAAGCGGGGTGTCGGCAAGGGACTTGGACTCTATCTGGTGCAGATCCTCGTGGAGCGATACGGCGGGACGATCTGGGTCGAGGACCGGGTGCCGGGCCACCCGGAGGAAGGCGCAGCGTTCCGATTCACCCTGAAAACAGCCACGTAAGCCTGCTAAGCGGAGTTATACCGGCAGAGGATCTCGATCCTGAAAATATGAGCCCTCCTGGCACGCAGGGAATTCTCACCAGATCTCCGGCTCCCGATCGTCGCATCCTGTCGATTGTTTGAATCTCAATTTGCCATTACCTGCTCTTTCCTTCACGTGATCGATTCTGCTTCATCATTGTATCCTGCAATGATAGCCGCTCCGATCCACTGCAGCAAAGCCACCGAGATAGATCGGATCCGGGACACTCGCAGATAATTATAGGGTTTCCATCAGGTAGAGGCGTTTCCAATGCCGATCTCTCCCGCATTACGCGATCGCCTCATCGGCTGCATCCCGATAACTCCTCCTTTCCCACCGGACCAGCAGCCAGGAGAAGAGCAGCATCTGAACGGCGATCTCAGGCAGCCCTGCAATGAGCCGGGCAACCGACGCCTCCGCTACGATATCTCCGATGAGATCGGGAATGAAGCCCGGTGAACCCAGTGCCGTCAGGCCGAACAGCGCCGAAAACAGAAGCAGCCATCCATGCTCCCTCTCCACGAACGCCGCATAGAACGGATAGAGCAAACGGATAGAGCAGCAGGGCCGGAAGCCCGCCCCGGATGATCTGCACGGGCAGTGCAGCGGCTATCAGAGGATCGTCCAGCGGGAAAAAGACCTCGAACTGCTCCTGAACGGCGAAGGCCGCTTCGTAGTCCTGCAGCGTCATGAACACGATTCCGATGACCGCATAGGTGAGAAGATGCAGCGATGAGAACCGGAAGACATACCCGCGCAGCCTGCTATTCATGGCTCTCGCCCCCCGTTCCCGAGCGTCTCGATGCGGCATCGCTCCGTCTCTCCCATACAAGGAACAGCCGGACGAAGAGCAGCGCCTGAACCGCACCTGCTATAAGCACCGCGACGTGCCCGGCGGGCGATGTGACCGAATAGATCAGCCCTTCGATGGATGCGGGCACAGGCTCGACGGAGCAGAGAAGGCCAACCCCTCACAGCGCTCCAAAGAGGACCGGCCAGCGCGGTCGCCTCTTACGATTGTATCGTAAAATGGATAGAGTACGAGGGCAAGGAGCATACCGCGGAGCAGTTGGGCGGATGTATCGATGAGAACGGGAGGACGATACGGCTCGAAGAACTCCAGTATGATACGGTCTGAAGCGGGCAGCGCATCCTGGCAGATCAGAAACGGGATCGCTATGAGCGAGCTCGTCCTAAAATTATAAGGCCTCTCAGATAAAACCTAGGGTCATGGCATTCCGGGAAATTGACGATGATCTCTGGGAAATTATCAGGAAATATCTCCCTCCAACAAAGCCGCACATCGGCCGGCCTCGGCGTGACCCCCGCCAGTTGATCAACGGCATCCTGTACGTCCTAACCACCGGCTGCACCTGGCACGACGTCCCGGAGAAATATGGTACCAAATCAACGGTACATCGCTATCACCTCGAACTCTGCGAGCGAGGAGCATATCAGGCGTTCTTCCTTGACCTTCTCCAATCGGGGTATGAGATCCGGAAAGTCGATCTCTCGCACTGCTCCATCGATACCAAGGATATCCCGGCGAAAAAAGGGGATCCACGGGGTATGATGGCTATAAAAAGGTGAACGGGAACAAGCTGAGCGCTCTGGTCGATCGGAATGGCCTGCCACTCGCCTGTACCGTTTCCCCGGCCAATGTCCACGATTCCCGGCTGTATCAGCCAACGCTGGAAGCATTTACGATTCCAGGAGTTTCCGATCAACCTTCGATCATCTCTGCCGATGCAGCCTACGATTCCCAGGAGATTCGTCAATACAATCGGAAGCAAAGAATTAAGAGCAATATCCCGGTAAACCGGAGATCCCGCATATATCCAAAGCGAGGAAGGCCGTTCTGGTTCGATCCAGAGCTCTGCAAGGCACGGAGTGCCATTGAACGGTTCTTCAGCTGGATTGAAGCGTTTAAGAAGATCGTTCCCCGATATGAGCGATATGAATACTCATTCCTCGGACTGATTCATCTGGCATGCACCATCATGGTCTGGAGAGTTTTGGGATGAGCTCAGCGTGTACGTATGAGATGGACGAGCGAAAATCTCCCGATATAGCCTAATAGTCGTACTTCTGCAGCCAAATCCGGAATCCCCTGGATGTATTTCCATTCATCAACTATGATACCCGCAGTCCTGCAAAGAACCTCTATCCGGGCCATTGGCAGGTTGTATCCCCCACGCCCCTTCTTCCCTCGAAGGGCCTGCAGGCTCCCTGAAGTCCGGACGCTCTCGAATCGGTTCTATCTGCTGCAATGAGCAAAGTCCTCTGCGATGTTTCTCCAGGAATCCTTGCCGGGCAGGAAGAGATGCTGTTATCAGAAACAATCTTCTCACCGTGCTGCAAAGCATTCCATTGATCAACATGCAGGGATGCCTCTCCTGCAAAGACGGCGATCCGGGACATCCGTGCAGGTATCGGATGCACGAAAAAAAAAGATGAGTGTGTGCGTGGAGCGGGATTACTTCTTCGGTGCAATAGGTTCGGCCTTCTTTGGTCTCTGGTCCTTTTCCTTTCCCATAAGCCGAACACCTCCTGCCCTGGCGGGATATCTGTACGAATGACGGTCTAGTGTATGAATATTCCTCATCTCCTCTCCTGAATCGGGGATTCGGAAGCAGATTGGCAGCTATTTCGGCCCTGGCAGACCTTTCCCCTTATCTTGACGGAGTGCCGCGCCGGCACTGAACAGAGGCCTCACGATAGAACTATCACCGCTCCCGCCGAACTCTCGTCGATGAAGATGGCAATCGGCATCGGAAACACCCTCAGGCGGGACGACGGGGCCGGCATATATGTGGCAAAACGGCTGGAAGGCAGCGGCTGGACTGCGCTGGACTGCGGCACCGCGCCTGAGAACTTTACGTCGGTGGTGCGGCGGGCGCACCCGGAGATCCTCGTCCTCGTCGACGCGGCAGAGATGGGTCTTTCGCCCGGCGAGTTCCGGATCATCGCCAAGGATGCGATCAGGGATGTAAGCATCGGCACCCATCACCTCCCCCTGACCCATCTCATCGATTACCTGCAGGACGCCGCCGGTTGCATCGTCTTTGTCGGCATCCAGCCGGCCGTCGTCCAGGACGGCGAGGGGCTCACCCCCGAAGTCATGAGGGGAGCAAACGATCTCGTGGAAATCCTGAAAAAAGAATGTTTTGAGGCCCTCAGGCCGCTCTGATCACTCCACGATCAGGTTATCCGAATACCGGTCCTCATCTGCGAGCAGGAACTCTTCGGTCATCCTCAGCGAGCCCTTCGGGCAGATATCGGTGCACTGGGAGCAGAAGATGCACTGCGAGACGTAGATCCTGATCCGCTTCGTCTCCGGCACCGGCTCGATGGCATGGGCCGGGCAGACCTTCGCACAGAGGTTGCACCCGATGCAGCCCTCCGGGTCATAGGTAATCTTCCCGCGGAACGCCGGCGGCAGCGCCACCGGGGGGTGGATAGCCGCTTCGCCCCGCCCGACCTTCTTCAAGAACTCCGTGACCGACGGAGGGAGATACTTTGCCGGGAAGACATTTGTCGCCGGCTCCCTGAAGAGCTGCCGCAGCAGCTCCGGTATCATGGGAAGGCTTGCCATAGTTTACCACACTCCAAACGTTGCATCCAGCACAATCAGAAGCAGTCCGAGGATTCCGAGCCCGCCGAACCAGATCCAGTAGACGGAGACGATCTGCGTGATCTTGAACCGCGCCATCGAGACCCGGATCAGGCTCACCGAGACGAAGACCACCAGCAGCACCTTGGCAAGGAAGAAGAGGAAGTCCACCGCGAGTGCCAGGGCCGGGCTCATCGCGACGAAGGTCGATATGTTCCAGGGCAGGAAGACGGCCACGGCAATCGCTGCCATCGCAATCGTCCTCACGCCCTGCGCCAGGTAGAATAAGGCGAGATTTCTCCCCGAATATTCGACGAGCAGCCCGCCCGCGAGTTCCGTCTCCGCCTCCTGGGAATCAAACGGCACGCGGGAGAGCTCCGCAGGCGTCACCCATGCAAGGATCAGCAGGAGGATGATCCCTCCGATGATGCCGAGCGGTCCCATAACGCCCCAGAACGGGTTGGTCGCGATCGTCGCAAGCGAGAACGGGTAGGCGATGCCCGCCATACTGAGCCGCCACGCAATGGCGATGATCGCGATTGCGAGAGGGAACTCATAGGCCATCATCGTGACCATCTCACGCTGCGCGCCCACCGTGGCGTAGGGCGATCCCGAGGCGAATCCGCCGGCAACCATGGCAAGGGCGGGGACGGTGAGGAGGTACATGATGAGCACCAGATCGCCGTATGCCCCGAGGACCGGCATCAGGCTGCCTATCGGCAGGTAGAGGAGGATGGTGATGGACGACGCCAGCGCCAGGATCGGGGCGAAGTTGAAGAGCCACGGGATGGCGTTATCTGGGACGACGCTCTCCTTTCGGAGCAGTTTCATCGTATCGATGAAGGGCTGCCTGATCGGCGGGCCGATGCGTGCCTGCATGTGGGCCGCAAACTTCCGGTCGATCCCAAGGAAGAGGAGGCCTGCAAGGATGCCGAAGGCGGATATGGCGATCGTCCCGGCGACGGCCGGAAGCAGCGTCGTGGCAGGGCTCATCGCATCAGCCTCCTCGTCTTCTCGACCGATAGCCGGGTCAATTCCTCTTTTGTCATGATCCCCCGCCTCCCGTCCCGGACGATCGCCACGCGGTCGGTGCAGGAGAGGCAGGGGTCGATCGATGCGACGACGATCGGGATATCGGCGATCTGTTCGCCTTCAAGCATCGGTATCCATGACATCAGGTTGCTGTACGAGGATGCCTTCACCTTCCATGTCGTCGGGTGCTCCTTCCCGTCCATCCGAACGTAGTGGAAGACCTCGCCCCGGGGGGCTTCGTGCCGTCCAATCGCCTCGCCGTGGGCCTTCTTGAACGCCGAGAGGATCTTCGGGATCTTCGCCTCCCAGGTGATATCTCCCGCCGGGATCAGGTCAAGGCACTGCCTGATGAGATCAACGGACTGATCGACCTCAAGCAGGCGGACGACGATCCGATCGTAGACGTCGCCCCGGGTCTCCCCCAGATAGGCGTCGGGCAGCACCGGGCTGATCTCGAGATCCCCGTAGGCGGCGTAGGGGTAATCCACCCGCACGTCCATCTTCACGCCCGACGCCCGGGCAGTCGGCCCGACCGTGCAGAGTTTCAGGGCCTCCTCATGGGTGAGCACGCCGCAGTCCCTGCACCGCATCTGGATGGTCTTATCCTCCAGGAAGACCTGCAGGAGTTTCGCCTTCAGGTCGCTGTAATAGTCGAGGCAGTTATGGATCGTCTCGTGCTGGTCGGGGGTGATGTCGCGCCGCACCCCGCCGACCTGGATGATCCCGTAGTTGACCCGGTTCCCGGTCAGGAGTTCGAGGACGTCCATCGCGAACTCCCGCACCCGCCATGACAGGTGGAGGAGGGTATCGTAGCCCAGTTCGTGGGCGGCAACCCCGGCCCAGAGGATATGGGACTGGATCCGCTCGAACTCGGCGATGATGGCACGGATATAGTCGGCCCGCTCCGGCACCTCGATCTCCATGACCTGCTCGACGGCCCGTGCGAATGAAAGGGTGTGCGAGACACCGCAGATGCCGCAGATGCGGTCGGTGAGATGGACAATCTGCACCGGGTTGCGGCGCATGCCCATCCATTCAATCGCCCGATGCGCCTGGCCGGGTGCAAAATCGGCCTTCAGGATCCTCTCGCCCTCCATCTGGAAGGTGAACATCACCGGCTCTTTTAACGCCGGATGGGTCGGGCCTATGGGGACGGTGTAGGGTACCGCCTTCTTGGTATCGTCACTCATGCCTCTGCTCCTCCTCTTCCGACGGCTTTTTGCCTTTGACCGCGGCCTCCGTCGTTCCTTCGGCCTGCACCTCTCCCTGCTCCTCCTTCTTCACCACCGGGCGGGCCGGACGGTTCGCCGGCCTTCCCACCGCCCACAGGTCTTTCACCATATGGTCGGGAACGCCGGTCTCGTCCTTCCTCCATGGATAGACGCCTTCTGGGAACTCCTCCGGCAAAAATAGCCGTCTGCTGTCGGGGATGTCGACGATCTCGATGCCGAGCATCTCCTGCTTCTCCCGCTCGGTGAAGAGCGCGCCCGGGATGAGGTCGGTGATCGTCGGCATACGGAGATCGTCCTTCGGCAGGAGCACGGTAAAGGTCACGGTATACTCCCCGTGCCTGGTCCCGTAGTAGATCGTGAAGTGGTAGAGGAGCTCGAGCCCGTCCCCGAGATCGCTGCCCGAGACGACGGCGAGGTGCGGGAAATGGATCTCCATCAGCTTCTCAAGGGCGGGCCTGAACAGGTCGCGATCGATATCGATCCAGATATTGTAGTTTGCGATCTTCTTCGATCCCTCTCTCCGCTCGGTGATCCGCGCCTCGCGTATGCCGTCCCCGAACTCACGGGTAAAGACCTCGACGATCTCTTCCGGCGTCAGTCTTGCTTCGCTCATGGCAGTTCCCCCTGCAGCCGCTCGAGCTTCTGCAGCGCCCTGACCACGCCGAAGATGATCCCCTCCGGGCGCGGCGGGCAGCCCGGGACATAAACGTCCACCGGGATCACGTCGTCGATGGGGCCGTCGAGGTTGTACGAGTCGTAAAACGGCCCTCCGGAGATGCCGCAGGCCCCCACGCACATGACCACCTTGGGGTCCGGTATCTGCTCGTAGACCCGCAGAAGGCGCGGTCGCATCTTCTTGACGACCGGCCCGGTCACAAGGAGCAGATCCGCGTGTTTGGGCGATCCCACGAGCTTGATCCCGAACCGTTCCGGATCGTATCTGGGTGTGAGCGTCGCCACTATCTCGATCTCGCAGCCGTTACAGGATCCCGAGTTGAAGTGGAATGCCCATAACGACCTGTTGAATGATTTTGTAATATTCATCAGATCAGACCCACCATGACGAGGATGAGTGCCGTGGTACCGAGGAACCACAGGGTGTAGTCGTTCAGCACGCCGGTATGGAGCGGGACGATGCGGTCGAAGTATCCCTTCAGGGCCTCGGTGAACCCCCAGTAGAGGTGGCTGCCCCTGACATGGACGTCGCCCTTTTCAGGCTCGGCATTCCCTGACAGGAAGGGTTTTGTCTGCTCCGTACCGCGTTTATACCCGCTCTCTCCATATGCCCAGATCAGGTAGGCGATCACGGCGGCAATGCCCGCCGCCAGCAGCCAGACGACCGGGTTCCAGATCCCGTGGCCGGTATCGAGCGTCGAAAGAATGTCCATATCAGAGCCCCCCGAGCACCGATGCGATATATCCGCTCTGGTTCACGAGCGCTGCCGCAGCGGGCGCAACGAACTGGTCCACCACCCATGCCGGTGCGAGGCCGAAGGCAACGGTGACCACCGCAAGGATGCCCATGCCGATCAGCATGGGAAGAGGCGCCTCCTTCACGTCTGCATACTCGGGCAGCCTCGGACCCATGAATATGGACTGGAACACCTTGACGAATGACGCCAGCATCAGAATGCTGACGACCATCGCGATGATCGCAAGGAGCGGGTTGAAGAGGAATACCGACTCGTAGATCATCAGTTTGGATGCGAATCCGTTGAACGGGGGTATCCCCGCGATTGCCAGCGCGCCAATGATAAAGAAGATCATCGTCCATTTCATTGAGTGGCCGAGACCACCCAGTCTGTTTAAGTTTCGCGTTCCGGTACGATAAAAGATTGCACCCGCTGTCAGGAAGAGGAGACCCTTATACATGGCATGGTTGATGATGTGGAAGATGCCGCCCTCCATGGCGACAAGCCCGTAGGCGTCCATGAGCCCCTGCTGCCCGAGGACGGCGAGCCCGACCCCGACGCCGAGGAGCATGTAGCCCGTCTGGGAGACGGCGTGATAGGCCATGAGCCGTTTTACGTCCTTCTGCACGAGCGCCATCGTGACGCCGATGAACATCGAGAGGACGCCCAGTACGATGATGATCCAGCCGACGGCGAAGTAGTCGAGGGTCACGCTGTAAAGCGTGAACACGACCCTGAACACGCCGTACAGCCCCGCCTGGCTCGCGACGACCAGCAGCGCGGTGATCGAGCCCGGCGCCATCGAGTATGCGTCGGGTGTCCAGAAGTGGAGAGGGACCGCGCCCGCCTTCATCGCGAGCGCGGCGAGGAGGAGCACGAGCGCCACCTTGTCGAGCATGGTGAACTCTATCCTGCTTGCGAGCATGGCGATATTCAGGGCATTATACTGCCCGTAGAGGAGGGCTGTCGCAAATATGACGAAAAGGCCGCCGATTGTGCATAAGAATGCGTATTTCAGCCCCGCCTCGATGGCAACGCCCTTATCGTTGCGGTAGGCGATGAGCGCGGCGCCTGCAATGGAGTTGAGCTCTAAGAAGACGAAGAAGTTGAAGAGATCCCCGGTGCAGACCATCCCGAGAATGCCGGTAATGAGCAGGAGCAGCAGCGCATAGAATCCGTCCCTGCCGGTCAGCTTCGACTCGCTGATAAGCGAGTAGAGGGTCACTGCAAACCCGGATATCGCTGCGGTAACCACCATAAAAGCGCTCATCGCATCGACGGTGAAGATGATCCTGATCGGAATGCCGCCGGAGTCGATGGGAAGCGGGATATGCGGCGCTGCTGCGCCGAAGGCGTAGACCACCGTTCCGACGGTGTAGACCTGGTAGGCAAGGACTGCCGCGATGGCCGCTGTTGCCGCCATCGCGGCAAAGATCCAGGCGTCTCTCGCCTGCCTGCTGTACCTGCCGATCAGGGGTGTCGCGAAGGCGGCAAAGAGGGGCAGCGCAATGATGAGCGCCGGGGCATGCTGGGCTATGATACCGGGCGTCATCCTCTCAACTTCCTGATGCTGCCGGCATCAGCCGTGCCGTACTTCCGGTAGATCATCATGGCAAACGAGAGCAGCAGCGCGGTGGTCGCAATGCCGATGACGATGTTTGTCAGCGTCATCGCCTGGACGGTCGGCAGCACCATCGGCCCTTCGGGCGCATTGGTAAAGATCGGGGCGATCCCTCCCTGCCGGTATCCCAGCGTCACCAGGAAGAGGTTGACGCTCGCCTCCAGAAGGCTGACGCCCATGATCATCTTGATTATGTTCCTTCGAAAGAGCAGTGCTGTCAGGCCGATGCCTCCGATCACTGCTGCCGCTATAAATGGTAGATTATTGAACACTACGCTTCCTCCCTGGTTCCTGAAAGCATATAGAGGATGATGACGCTCAGTGCGCCGAGCACCTCGAGCCCGACCGCCAGATTCATCAGGGGTATGACGCCTCCGGTATTCAGGTCGCCCGGGTTTGCGCCGGGAGCAACCGATGCCCCGAAGATGAGACCGGTATCCGCAACCCAGTTGTAGAAGAAGCCGGTACCGAACGCCAGTGCGGCGAGCGCGAGGCTGACGAAGATCAGCAGTCCTGCGAACTCGCAGTTCCGCAGGATATCCTTGCTGAAGCGCCCCACCGCCGTCTCGTAGCGGTAGGCCACTATCATCAGGATGATGCCTGTTGCAAAGACCGCACCGCCCTGAAACCCGCCGCCGGGGGTGAGGTGGCCATGCGCCACGATGTAGAGCCCGAAGATGAGGATGAACGGGAAGAGCAGGTTTGCGGCGGCACGGACGACCTTACTCATATTCATACTCGTCACCTGCCCGCAGCTTCCGGAATACAAGCCCGATCCCGAGGACCGCCGTAAACAGGACGGTGGCCTCCCCGAGGGTATCGAACCCTCTGAAGTCAAAGAGAACGGCTGTCACGATGTTGTTTATGCCGGCCAGTTCCTGCCCGTTCTCGATCATGTACTCGTCCATGTCGGCATACGCCGGGTTCCCGAACTCCAGCCCGATTGCGGGGATCAGGAATCCGCCCAGCAGAATGAGCACCGTTGCAGCCATGAGTATCTGTTTCATTCTTCCGCGTCCTCCCACCGTGTTGTGCCCTTGATGGCAAGGATAAAGATCGCCGTCGTCAGCCCGGCGCCGATCCCCGCCTCTGCTATCGCCACGTCCGGTGCCTGCAGGATGTAGAACTCCAGCGAGAGCAGGAAACTGAATATGCCGAATGCAATCGCGGCGGAGAGGAGGTCCCGGAAGCGCCAGACAAGCAGGGCGGAGACGACGAGCCCGATAAGCACCACGATATGTGCGATGTACTCGATCATGGGTTCACCTCGGCGAGACGGTCGACGACGGCCTCCGCGGGTTTCTGGCCGCTCCGGTGGGCGGCCCGTGCAATGGCATGGGCGCCGGTTGCGTTCGTGAACGCAAGCGCAATCACGGCGATGATCGTGTGGACCGAGAGGACGATATACTGCCCGTCTCCCGTTCCGAAGAAGTGCGATGCACCGTAGACAACGACGGCAAGGCCGAGAAAGATCGTGCCGAACGTGGTGGTCTTTGTCTCCGCGTGCAGGCGGGTGAAGACGTCGGGGAAGCGGAGGATGCCGATGACCCCGAGCGTATTGAAGATCAGACCGATAGCAAGGAAGATCAAAAAGATCAGGTCAACGACCATGCTACATCTCACCTCCGAGATATTTTGCGATATAGAGCGTGCTGACAAACGATAGAAGTGCATAGACGATGGCAACGTCAATGAAGATAACCTGCCGGTAGAGCGCTCCCAGGAGTATCATCGATGCGACGGTCAGCGTATTGACCGTATCCAGCGCGACGACCCTGTCGGGTGCGGTTGGACCAAGAATTAGCCGCACTATTGAGAGAACGATCAGTACAGCTAGGACGATCACGGCGAAAAACCAGGCGTCGATCATTCAGCGATTCTCCTGATCCATCTGGGGAAACTGAAGAAGGCCTCGACGTCCATGATGTCTGCGGTCTCTTTCTGCTCCACGCCCGGTTTGATGTTGATCATATGGACGAAGAAGTCGTTTGTCTCCTCGTCGACATGGACGGTGAGGGTGCCCGGTGTCAGCGTGATCGAGTTCGCGAGCAGGAGGACGCCCAGATCCGTCTTGAGGCCAGGCCTGATTCTGACAATCCCTGGCCTGATCCTGCCGGTGATCACCCGGTATGCCACATCCACGTTTGCTTTTGCCATCTCAATAAAGAACGGCCCGATCAGGTAGGCCGCGAGTGTTCCCCATCTGACGGGATTTGCCATCCGGTAATCCCTGTTTGCGCAGAAAAAACCCCTCGAGATCGTGGCCGTCACAAGGCTCAGAAATGCACCCATCGCCAGCTCCGGGCCGGACCAGAGGACGAGTTCCCCGCTTCCTGCGGTCAGCAGCAGATAGATGATGAATGCAAAAAGTGCTGTAAGAATGAATGGAATCATTCGATCACCCGGTTTATACCCTTCATAGACATCTCATCCGGATTCCTTTTTAATCATTATTAATCATGTTAATAGACAATATAATGAAAGGAAATCTCATATATAACTATGTTTCTTTGCAGGTTTTTAACCCTTATTTTTCTGAAAAAGTATGTTTGGCAATGGACACCAGGCACCTGAATCATGCATTGCGGCGCCATGCTGCGATGGCACGGATACTTTCTTCCCACCGTGGCCTCGCCGTTTTAAACGCCCCCTGACGTTGAAACTCTCCTCTCATGCGGCTTTCACGCGGCCGGACGGCCATTATCGAGTCATCGCAGAACGGTTTGGAAACTGCGGGCTGCAGGCGCAATCGATGGCCTGGAGGAGGCATCCGGATCCAATCTGTTCGCCGCCAGTCCTGCTGCAACGGACCGGGTGGGACATCCCACCCTGCCCGGGTGGAGGTCTCCCCTCCTCGGAGAGGATGGCCGCCTGGAAGCCGCGTGCGGGAGCGGAACGTTCGGAGCGGCGGGGATCTGCTATGTCATAAGGTGGAAGGAACCTTCGTGCCGCGCGCATCCCTGCCCGCACCGCTGCTTCACTCTGTCTGCGGCCGCATTTTTGCGTGAAACGGTATAAAATTCTCCCGATCCCCGAATAATCCCCAACCTATTTATCCGTATATACCAAAGAAATGAGAGAGATGCCCCGCATTTACCTCGGAAAAATTCCCCTGCACTGGTGCGATCGCTGCCATGTGCCGGTGCTGGCCGGACGGTGCGGCTGCGGCGCCGAAGCAAGGCCCGTCCCCGTCACCCCTCCCGGGGATGCCCGCCCGGCATTCGAGGACGACATCGCACATATCAACCGGGTCTACCGGGATCATTTCGGCAGCCCCCTGCTGCCTGACGGCCATATCGTCCTCCTGAACAAGGTGCCTTCTGAAGACCGGATGGACGAGATCATCCTCGGCGGAGCGGTGGTGGGCGCCGTCCGGTACCTGCCCGGAGAGGATCGCTGGGAGCCGCTCCCCCGCCCATGCGCCTGCATGCTGATGAAGCCACAGAAACGATACGTGATCGCCGACGACGGGGCAATCCCGTCGATCAGCGAAGGCGCAAGCCTCCTCGCACCGGGCCTCGTCCGGATCGATCCGTCGGTTGCTGCTGGGGACGAGGTCTTTATCATGGACAGGAGCGGCGGGTGCATCGGGGTCGGGCGGGCACGCGTGGATGCCGCAGCAGCGGCGCAGATGGAGCGCGGGGTGGTGGTCCGGACGCGCAAGAACCTCCCATCGGACTGCGTCCCGGCGCCTGCCGGATGGGATCTGGCGGTGGAGGCGAACGCCGCCGTGCTTGCGGCGTACGAAGAGGCTTCGGTGCAGTTTGTCAGGGAGGTGGCGGCAGAGCACCCGCTCCCCCTCACCGTCTCCTACTCCGGGGGAAAGGACAGCCTTGCCACACTGCTCGTCGTCCTCAAGGCGGTCGGGAACGTTCCCCTGATCTTTGCCGACACCGGGCTTGAGTTTCCGGAGACCTACGAGAACGTGCGCGAGGTCGCGGAGTGCTACGGGCTCGACGTCGTCAGGATACGTGAAGAGGGGGCGTTTTTCGAGGCGCTTGAGCGCGAGGGCCCTCCCGCGGTCGATCTCCGGTGGTGCTGCAGGGTCTGCAAGCTGCACCCGGTCTCACGCCTGATCGAGAGGGAATGGGGGGAATGCCTCTCGTTTATCGGCCAGCGGAAATATGAGTCGGTACGGAGATGGCAGAGCAGTAAGGTCTGGAGAAACGCACAGGTAAAAAACCAGGTCTCAGCAGCCCCGATCCAGCAATGGACGGCGATGCACGTCTGGCTCTATCTCTTCAGGGAGCGCGCGCCCTATAACCGGCTGTATCGACGCCGCCTGGACAGAATCGGCTGTTTTATGTGCCCCTCAAGCGATATCGCCACCCTGAGGATGATAGAAGCAGAGTATCCGGAACTCTGGAGGATGTGGCGGGAGCACCTTGAGGCATGGCGGGAGAAGGAGGGGCTGCCCGCCGAGTGGGTGAGTGCTGCGGGATGGCGCAGAAGGGGAGGCCGGGATGAAGCGGATAGCTATAATTGATTACGGCCTCGGAAACCTCCGCAGTGTGCTGCGCGGGCTCGAGCGGGCGGGTGCCGCCGTCCTGATCACCGCCGATGCGGACGTAATCGCATCGGCAGACGGCATCGTGCTGCCGGGAGTCGGCGCATTCCGGGAGGGCATGGAGATGCTCGGCGATCTGAAGGCGACCGTGCTTGCGTGCAGCAGGCAGACGCCGGTGCTCGGCATCTGCCTCGGGATGCAGATGCTCATGGAGTCGAGCGAGGAGCACGGCATTCATCAGGGGCTCGGGCTTGTCCCCGGGCATGTCCGGCGCTTCCCCGCCGTGCCGGGATGCAAGGTGCCCCACATGGGATGGAACACCATCTGCATCGAGCAGCAGGATCCTCTCTTTGAGGGGCTCGCTCAAGAGGAGTATGTCTATTTCGTGCATTCCTACTATGTACCGGCGGCGCCCGAATACACGGTAACGAGCACCGAGTATATCTGCCCCTTCGCCTCCTCGATCAGGAACGGAATGGTCTACGGGGTCCAGTTCCACCCCGAGAAGAGCGGCACGGTCGGCCTTGCGCTGCTGCAAAATTTTATCGAGATGCTCTGAGGCCCCCGGCCCGCATCTCAGCTCTCCTCGGTCTGTTGTACACTGCCGGATGGCTCTGCTCTCTTCGGGGATGTCCGCCAGAGGTAGTAGACCTCATAGATCATGAGCATAAAGAGAGCCAGGCAGCCCCCGAAGAAGAAGTATATCACGAGCTGGTGGACCCCTGCATCTCCCTCCGGTTCGGTGGAGAGGAGCTGGATGCCGTCATCGACCTCAAAGGTGCGCGGGATCATCCCGCCGTCGGGCGGGGGGGAGAGGACGGGGAGTATGATCGTCATGGCGAGGCTCGCAGCGGCGAGGACGCAGAAGAGCGTCATGTACTTGAGGAGGAGCGAGCGGAGATCGCTATGCGGCGATGCGATGATGAGCACCTGGGTTGTCAGGCTGTAGACCTTCACCTCCCGGCCTTTTTTGCTCCAGCGCCTCTCCGCCACCTGCAGGATACCGGCATCGAGCAGGTTGTCGATATGGTACGACGCGGTCGTGATCGGCACCTGTATCAGGTTTGCGATCTCGGTGGACGTCATTGTCCGCTTGCCGAGTGCCTGGATGATGTCGTTTGCGGTCTTGCTCGACATCGCCTTTGCAACCTTCTTCGCCCGCTCGTCGCCGGGCTGCAGGATCACCACATCATCAGCCATGGAGCGCGTTCACGATCTTTTCAAATCCTATCTTGAGTGCCTGTTCCAGTTTCTCTGCATCCGGCCCGCCGCCCTGCGCCAGTGTCGGCTTGCCGCCGCCCTTCCCGCCGAGGATTCCGCATACCTCGCGCACAATCTCAGCGGCATTGACCGCAGGGTTGCCTGACGCTGCCACCACGTTGACCCTCGCGTTCTCGGAGGCAAAGAGCGCCACCCCGCCCTCTTCGGAGACCGTGCTGGCGAGCGCGACGAGCTCCTTCGGATCGGCGTTGATCTGCCTGACCACGATCCGGACGCCGTCGATCTCCTCGCCTCCAAGCTGCTGCAGTTCGAGCTCGACGATCTTCTTGCGGAGACGCTCAATCTCCTTTCTCTGCTCCTTCCACTCGGTGAAGAATCGCGTCGTCGTCGAGGGCAGGTTCTCCTGCTGCACGCTCAGTACGGCAGCGGAGGATGCGAGCAGATCCTCCAGGTGCTGCATGTAATAGACGGCGGCGATCCCGGCTGCAAATACAATCCGCTCGACCCCGTCCTGTATATGCTCGAGGCTGATGATCTTGAGCGGCCCGATCTCCCCGGTGCTGCGGCAGTGGGTGCCCGCGCATGCCTGCACGTCCCCGTCGACCTGCACGATCCTGATCTCCCTGCCCGGCGGCACGCCGCCCTGGTACAGGTCGAACCCGTACTTCTGTTCCGCCCGCGTCCGCTCTTCCATCCTGACGTAGACCGGCAGATCTTCCATCACGATCTGGTTTGCGAGCACCTCGATCCGCTTCAGCTCCTCGGGGGTGATGTGCCGGTAGTGCCTGATATCGAGGCGCGAGCTCTCGCTCCCCTTCTGGGCGCCCGCCTGATGGACGTGAGCGCCGAGCACCCTCTTTGCCGCATGCAGCAGCACGTGCGTTGCGGTATGGTGGCGCATCATCGACCGCCGCCGCTCTTCGTCGACCATGCCCTTCACACGCTCGCCGCGCTTCAGGACTCCGCCCTTGATCCGATGGAGGATGACCTCGTCGAGTTTGATCGCCTCTTCCACCCGGACCATGCTGTCGGACGTGACCAGTGTCCCGGTGTCGGAGAGCTGGCCGCCGCCTTCGGGGTAGAAGAGCGTCTGGTCGAGCACCACAAATCCGTCGAAGTAATCGAGAACCATCGCATCGAAATCGACGTCCGCCGGCAGCTCGTAGAAGAGCTTCTTCGTCGGGGGAAGGGCGGCGACGCGGTCCTTATATGCCGCAAACGGATCATCGCCCTCTTCTCTGCGGGATTCGGAGTGGATCTCTGCGATCAGGGAGTAGAAATTGTCAGGGATCTCGACGACCGCACCTTCGGCAGCCGCTACGTCTTTTACAATCTCGGGCGGGATGCCGTGCGAGTCATAGAGCGTGATCACCTCGGCAAGGGGCACGCGCTCGCTCTTCTTCTTGTATGCCTGTGCGGTCTTCTGCACGATGCGCCTGCCCCGCTCAAGCGTGGCCTCGTACTTCCCGACCTCATTTGCCACAATGTCCCGTACGGTCTCGAGATCCTGCCCGAAGCTGCTCAGGCCGGCGATCCGCATCTGCTGCTCGATCAGGTCGGCGAGATCGTCCTCGACTTTCAGGTCGTTCATCATCCGGAGGGTCCGGCGGATGACCAGCCGGGCGAGATAGCCTTCACGCACATTGGACGGCACGATGCAGTCTCCGAGCATATAGGCGAGGCAGCGCGTATGATCGGCGATGGTGTAGATCTTCTCGATGGGGGCGATCATCCGCTCGAGCTTCTCGACCGGTACGTTGATGCTCTCCGCCACTTTTCTTCTGAGTTTGTAGAGGTTTGCGCCGGATATATCCATGACCCCGGCAAACTTCGCGTTCAGCCCCATGATGGTGGCGAACTCGGTGCTTTTGAGGAGATGCTCGAGCCGTGCCGAATGCATCAGGCGGCTCACCATCTCGGGGAACATGGCATCGTAGATCGTCGGCGATCCCTTCGATGCCCAGACGAACCGCTCAAGCCCATATCCCGTATCCACGATACGGGTCTTCATCGGGTAGTAGGTCACGCCGTTCAGGTCGATCGGCGTCCCCTCGGTCCTCTCCCGCCCGAGGTTCATGAAGACCAGCGTGGCGACCTCGAGCCCCCCGATCAGCACCTCAAGGCTGGGGCCGGCATTCCCTCCCCCAATCCACGGGTGCTCCTTGTAAGTGACCTGGTTTAAGTCTCCGCCGATCGAGGTGATGAACTCTTCACAGAGCGCGACTGTCTCGTCCTTCCAGTAGATCTCCTCGGTCGGTGTATTGAAGGCATGGTGCGCCATCATCTCAAAAAGCGTCAGATGGCGGCCGGATCGCCCGACGGAGTCGAGATCGTTCAGCCTGATGCAGGGCTGGGATATGGTTAAGGGGTTTGCCGGCGGGGGAACGACCCCGCTCGTAACAAAGGGCTGAAAATCGGCTATGGATGCGATCGTGAGGTAAATATCGTCCCGCCAGCGGGCGACCACGGGATACCGCTCCAGTCTGGTATGCCCATGCCGCTCGAAGAATGATAGGAACGCCTCTCTCATCTCGTCTGGAGTATGGGGGGTGAAGACAGGTTTCCCTATGAAATTATAGTGGACGCAGGGGGCGTCTCCGCAGAATTCCCGTTCGGGATCGCGTGACCAGAATGCAGCACCGCAGCGTTTGCATACGATCCGTTCGAGACCCTGAGCTTTGAAGTAATCGAGTACGTATTCTTCCTCGAGCATTGAAAATCACGTGTTATAATCCTATTTCACTGTGAATGATAAAGTTGTTTCCACTCATTTCCCGGCGTTCAGGCAGTCCTGATACCAGAGTTCGTACGGCTCATAGAGCCCGAACCGGCGTGCAAGGCGGACGGCAAGGATATGCCAGCACTCCCCGCCCCGGAAGAGGAAATCGTTGCAGGTGCAGAAATCCTCCTCCACCACATACTCGCCGCCGCGACCCACAACGACATAGAAGTCGAGGTATCGCTTCACCCGGCACTCCTCCAGCGCCCGGAGCGCTTTTCTGCCCCGCTCGCCACATGCCCTGATGATGGCGTCGCGGAGCGCAGGGGTCAGCGCCTCTTCACACTCTATCTCCTGCCAGATGGTGCGGTTCATGGGAGCAGTACCACGTGTGGCGCATCATCAATATAATGCCAGCTCATGCGGTCGGCAAGCATCCGCATACCGGGAGCTTCCAGTGCATGGTGGGTGGCCTCGATGCAGGGAAGGGGCGACTCCAGAGCGACACTGTGCTTCAGTTCCGCAGAGAGGAACGCATCTGCTCCGAGCGAGGCAGCTTCTGCGATCAGGGCGGGATCAAATCCGCTGCCGCCGACGACGGCGATCCGGTCGAGACGGTCGATCTCGTCATGAATGCGCAGGCCGCCGCCGATCTCCCGGGCCATCTCTTCAAGCGTGAGCGTGCACTCTCCCACCACGCCGCAGGACATCCGTTCGGGGTTGCCGAGGCGCAGGTGGACTGCGAGGGCGTCGTTGATGCCGCCCGGGGCGAGGTCGAAATTCGTGTGCATCACATACAGGTTCATTTCGGCGGCGAGAAGGATGCGAAGCAGGCGTGCGGTACCTCCCCGGACGGCAGTAATCGGCCGCCAGATCGGGGTGTGGTGGACGACCAGCATCTCCGCACCCGCTTCGGCTGCCGCCTCAGCCACGCGGGCGGATGCATCCAGAGCGCAGCAGACCTTCCGGATATCCGGTTTGCCCTCCACCACGAGCCCGATCCGGCCGGCATCGAAGTCTTCAGCCAGTTCGGGTGGCGCGATGCGCTCCATCTCCTCAATGAATGCTCGGATGTGCATGTATGAGCATGGGGCGATCTACCATAATATACATTATATCAATCCTGGTGGCAACCTCCCGCAGCCGATTGGCGGTCCTGCATCTCCCTTTTTTGGTGGTGAAGACGTGAACAGCCGGCGGTCGACGCGGCACCCGTGCCTGAGGTGGGGGGATCTCCCGTCTCCGCCCCATTGCGATTGCCCCCTCCGTCCGCTGCTGCGGAACAGCCGGGAGGTACCGGATCCGGGATATTTGTACCCGCTCATCGATCGTTCCCACGAAACCCCTATGATGCGATGCATCAGGCTTAATCAATGAAAAACGGCAGAGTGTGAGGTTCTGGCCCGATTTCGGCTACGTGGAGAGTGCCCCGGGTAACGAGAGATTTTCACATGATAATTATGGCGATTTCTGAAATGGAGGTCTCTCGCCGCTTAACTCTTTGCGCCTCCATACACGGCTACTCCCCGGCGCTTCATCCGGGGGAGGCAGCGTGCGGGGAGGGGGAGACCCCCTCCCCGGTCCCCCCCCATGGCGATTGTCCCCACGGTCCAGTATACCGGGATGGTCAGAGAAAACCGGATCCGGGATATCTGTGCAGCGTCAAGAAT
>JAHKLN010000096.1 GCA_020854755.1 Methanomicrobiaceae archaeon
GGATAAGGTTTTTATCCTCCCTAAAAAAAGCGTGAGTGCATGGCTTCCTGCCAGTAGGCGGGCTGAAATTGTCCGCTTCTGCCGGGAGGTCTATGCCTCTTCACCGATGACGTAGTTGATCACGTTCTCGCAGATATCGGCCGAATACTCCCCGATTCTCCTGATGCTGTCCGACATATGCCCGATAGGGATTGCCACGACCGCCTCGTGCTGCAGGGCCCGGGCGCTGATCTCCTTGCACTGTTCATCGAGGCCCTGCACGAGTTTGATCGTCTCGTTCGCCTTCCGGAGATTTCCTTCGAAGACCGATTCCATGCTCTTTGCTGAGATAAAAAGCGCCGAAGCATTTGCTGCATCGATCATGGCGACGGTATCGGATGCGGGATCCGTATCGATGAGGGCGAGTGCATTCCATCCCATCCGGGCTGCGTGGTCGGCAATACGCTCCAGGATCCTGCTGATCAGGTAATAGTGCGCTGCCGTGCCGGCGGAGAGGTTCATCCTGCGGGACAGGCCGAGGTCTTTGAGAAGTAGGTGATTCTGGCGTGCAATCAGCCAGTGGAGGCGGTCCACTTCGTTGTCCCGGGTGATAACGTCCTCTGCAAGCGATCGATCCCGCCTGCTGAGTGCAGCGACTGCATCCTCCTGCATCCCCCTGGCAAGCACCGACATCCTCTTGATGGTGTTTCCGAGCGGCATCTCGACAGGATTCAGGAGGTCTTTGAGGGTGATCGAGTCTTCCGTCTCATGCACCACCTCTTGCCCCACGGCCATCTGTGTGAACTCCCGTACCAGTTTCCTGATAAAAGGGGGGAGACGCCCGCGCGAGCAGATCCTGATCGTGGTATATCCTGCGATATACGCCCCGATCAGGCATCGGAGCAGCGACACCCGATCCGTGCCGGCATCCACTGCAAACTCCTTGATCCTCTGGGCAGGCTCCCCCTCGATCTTCGGCGTGATGACCAGTGAACCGTCAGGCTGCACGAGCAGGCCGACGGGATCGTTCTTCTGGATATTGGCGGCCTTGATCCACTCCTTGGGGAGGGATACAATGTAAGAGGAGCCTCCGGTGAGCTGGATCTTCCGAATCTCCATGGTTTCGAGGATATTCGCGTCACGAGAAGATATAGATTTCCCAGGAATATATACGTCAATAGGGATTATAGCGATTACATATATGCATATATTTTACCTCGAGAATTAATTTACGCACTGCACCCGTTTTCTTATCGGTGATACCGGGCAGATGACGATTCGCACCCGCTCCCCTGGAGAACCGCTCCCAGCCGGAAGCGGAAGAACCGCCGACGAGGAATCAAGGACGAGCGGGAATCCGGGAGCGTGGCTCCATGGATAGCGATTCTTTTCAGAGATCCCGGGAGCCTGATATTGTACACCGGGCGGAGATGAGCGATACGCCGGTGCAGGCGCATTCCGTGTTCTCCGGACTCAGCCTCGCAGCAGGATATGCACATTCGCCCTTTCAAAGCGGCATCGCCGCTCTCCGGGACCCCGGACGTTTGCGTGAATCGGCCATGAAGCACCTCTGGTTCTCCACTGCAATCGTCTCCGTCCTTGCGATCCTGCTCATCATCGTCTTCCTCATCATCGATGCATACCCCATCTTTGCGGCGGTCGGCGTCTATGACTTCATCGCGGGCAGGGTATGGGATCCCGCCGGGGCCGCCCCCGCCTACGGCATCCTTCCCCTGATTGCAGGGACGCTCCTCGTCACCTTCGGCGCGATGGTGTTTGCCATCCCTCTCGGCATCGGAAGCGCCGTCTTCCTGGCGGAGCTGGCGCCGCCGCAGGTTCGGGCAGTCGCAAAACCGGCGATCGAGCTGCTCGCGGGGATCCCGTCCGTCGTGTACGGCTTCTTCGGGCTGATCGTGCTCACAAACTGGCTCCGGATCACTTTCGACATCGCCTCGGGCGAGACCTGGCTCGCCGCGTCGCTTCTGCTCGGAATAATGGCGCTGCCCACCATCGTCAGCGTATCGGATGATGCCATCCGTGCGGTGCCGCGATCCTACAGGGAAGGATCGTTTGCCGTCGGAGCCACACACTGGCAGACGATCCGGAGCGTCGTCCTCCCCGCAGCCATATCGGGCATCACCGCAGCGATCATTCTGGGCATGGGCAGGGCGATAGGCGAAACGATGGCGGTCATCATGGTGGCGGGGAACGCGGCGATCATCCCGGACCCGATCACGAACGCCCTCTCGCCGGTGCGG
Source organism: Methanomicrobiaceae archaeon (assembly GCA_020854755.1). GTDB lineage: Archaea > Halobacteriota > Methanomicrobia > Methanomicrobiales > Methanoculleaceae > JAHKLN01. Next base: position 2,238 of record JAHKLN010000096.1, read on the forward strand.
ACGCTCACCGGGACACTCGGGATTGAGATGGGGGAGGCCGCCGTCGGCAGCGCCCACTATCACGCCCTCTTCGGCGTGGCCGTCGTGCTCCTCGCCATCACGCTCGCGGTCAATATGTGTGCGAGAATGATCCTGCAGCGGATACAGGAGCGGCACGAGGGAGCGGCTGGTGCCGGGTACGGGCCAATCCGCGCCGGGATCGACCTGATCAGGCTCTATACGCCCATATTTCTGCTGATTGTCCCGTCTGGCCTGCTCGCCGTCGCTGCGGATCTCCGCACCGCCGCCCTGGCGCTTGCCGTTGTGCTGGGATTCTTCCTCCTGCGCGAGAGGGTATCGCCAAAGATCAGCCAGAAGATCGCGTTCGGATTGATCACCTCCTCCGCCCTCATCGTCCTGCTCATCCTGGGCATCATCCTCTTTGACATCATATCAAACGGCCTCCCCGCATTGAGCTGGGAGTTCCTGACCGAACCGCCCAGAAACCTCGGGCGCGAGGGCGGGATCGGCCCTGCCATCCTGGGGACGCTGTATCTGATCGGGGGCGCGATCCTCGTTGCCCTCCCCATCGGGATCGGGGCCGCGATCTACCTAAACGAGTATACGACTGAAGGGAGGGTCACCCGGACGATCCGGGCGGGCGCGGACCTGCTCAACGGCACGCCCTCCATCGTCTTCGGCCTCTTCGGGTTTGCGTTCCTGGTGCTCTTCCTCAACCTGGGCGTCTCGCTCCTTGCAGGCCAGATCACGCTGGGGCTGATGATCCTGCCTACCATCATCAGGACGACCGAAGAGGCGCTGAAGGCCATCCCCGATTCGCTGCGGGAGGGGAGCCTGGCACTCGGAGCGACGCGCTGGCAGACCATCTCGAGAGTGATCCTCCCATCCGCCGTGCCGGGCATCCTGACCGGCACGATCCTGAGCATCGGGAGAGCCGCCGGCGAGACGGCGCCGATCCTCTTCACCGCGGTCGTCTTCAGCAGGCGCCTCCTCCCGACATCGGTCTTTGAACCCGTCATGGCGCTCCCCTATCACCTCTTCATCCTGGCAACGAACGTGCCCGGCGCGGAGCGGAATCAGTACGGCACGGCCCTCGTGCTGCTGATGCTTGTTGTGGGCGTCTACCTGACTGCCATTCTGATCAGAAACCGCTATCAGAAGACCGTAACGTGGTGAGCCATGGAGAACAATGCGATACTGAAGACGGAGAACTTAAATCTCTATTACGGCGGGAATCACGCGCTCGTCGATATCACCGTGGGCATCCGGAAAAACCGGGTCACCGCGCTGATCGGCCCGTCGGGGTGCGGAAAATCCACCCTGCTCCGGTGTTTCAACCGGTTAAACGATCTCATCGAGAACGTACAAGTTGACGGCACGATCCTCTTTAACGGAAGGCCGATCACAGGAAACGACATGGATGTCGTCGATCTGAGAAAGAGGATAGGGATGGTCTTTCAGAAGCCGAACCCCTTCCCCACATCGATCTATGAGAATGTCGCCTACGGGCCGAGAGTGCACGGCATCCGGGACCAACAGAGGCTCAATGCCATCGTCGAGCGAAGCCTGAAAGATGCCGCACTCTGGGGCGAGGTGAAGGACCGGCTGCACGCATCCGCCATGAGCCTCTCGGGTGGGCAGCAGCAGCGGCTCTGCATCGCCCGGACGCTTGCGGTCGAGCCCGAGATCATCCTCATGGACGAACCCTGCTCCGCGCTCGACCCGATTGCAACGGCCAGGATCGAGAACCTCATCCACGCCCTGAAGAAGAAGTACACGGTCGTCATCGTGACGCACAACATGCAGCAGGCCGCCCGTGTGAGCGACTGCACCGGCTTCATGTATCTCGGGAGGCTGATCGAGTTCGGGGAGACCGGGCTGATCTTTGAGAGCCCGAGGGCTGAGCTGACGAACAACTACATCACCGGACGGTTCGGGTAGGTGGAGGGATGGTCGATACGTTCCATACGAAACGCCTATGAAGCCCCGGGGAGGGGCTGCACAGGCGCAACCGATGAAAATCCATGAGTTTTCTGGAGCATCACTGATTCGGTATCTCCTGGATCTCGCAGTCCAGTGGACCGTGGGGACAATCGCCATGGGGGTGGGGACCGGGTCTCCCCCTCCCGCGGACCGCAACGGTCACCGCCGCCCTTCCGGCAGAGGATCTTTCCGGATAGCCTCACACCGCGCCTTCTCCTCTACAGGCCTCTCCCGGTCCGGAGCATCGTTACACGAGGCGAGAGATCATAAGGAGCAGGACGATGAAGGCTGCAATGATCAGCGCCGTCCGCACGACATACTTCCGTGCCATCGCTTTCTCGTCCCCATCCCGCGGCGTAATATGCAGCACCAGCGCGCCGATAAGGACACCTGCCATGAGCCCGATGAGGTTCTCGGACACAAGCAATGCGGAGAAGAGCACGTCCTCCCTGTCGAGGACCAGAACGATCCCGGTCACGGCAACCGGAGGTATCAGCGCGGCGGCGACGGCCACACCCGAAACAAGCTCCAGCATACCCCGTGTGAGCGCCAGCACCGCTGCAAAACCGAGCAGGATGGTCATCAGGATATAGATCGGGTTTGGGACTATCCGGGCAGCGATCTCATCGGTCAGGGGGAGGTCGATTGCAAGGCTGATCAGGAACGTTGCAAGCGTGCAGAGGAGGAGCACGCTCCCCAGATAGGCCGCAAGGACACCAAGATCCCTGAGTGCCTCCCTCACCTGCCCGAGCGTGATATTGATGCCGAACGCATAAATCGGGCCGATGATCGGGGAGAGGAGCATTGCGCCTATGATAATTACAGAATTGTCCAGAAACAGGCCCATGAGAGCAATCAGCCCGGCAATGGATGTCAGGGCAATTTTACTCGTATCGAACCTGGAGTAGGGCTTGGTGCTGTCCAGGAGCTTCTCGACCGGGGTGCTTTCGGTTTTATTTTCCGCCTTCTGTACAGCACGTTTCAGGTAGGATGACACGACGAAGTCCGGGGATTGGACCTCGATCATATTCTCTTTATAGCGCAGATCCAGTGCGGCGCGAATCTTTTCTATGAGATCATCCAGCTCTTCGTCCGGAGTAAAGACGGTAATCTGGTAGATATTGCCGAGCTGGACGGTGACGAAATAGAGCCCCTCAAGCGTATCCTCAACCCGCCGGTAATCCTCTTTCCTCGCATGCACCTGTATCTTCTTCATGGCAGGAGCGCCGCCTGTCCCTGACTCTCACCCTCTCCCTGCAGAGAGCCACAAAGACATCGGTTCTGGGGTTTTTATTCCCGCATCCGACCGGATCGGATCGGAGGGATCCATGCCTCCTCCTTACGCATACCCGGTGATCTCGTAGTCGATGAGCGTGGTATTCCGCGCACACTCTTCACCGTATTGCAGCGAATCCTCGATCATCCTTCGGAGAAGGGCGGGATAGACGGCACCGACCAGTTCCTGCGCCGGCCTGCCCAGGCAGAAGAACTTGAACGTGGGCGTGCCCCGCACACCGTACCGCTCGGCGGTCCAGAGATTCGCATCGATATTCAACCGCGCAAACGTGACGACCTCGCCGAACTCCTCCGCATACTGCAGAAAGTACGGCTCCATCGTCCTGCAGTGCGGGCAGGCGGCGCTGTAGAACATGACGACCGCCGGCTTCTCTCCTTTCTCGACGGTCTTTTCCCAGGTTCGATCGGTAACTTCGATAACACGCAGGGTCATGGGAGATCACTGTGGGAGGGGTATAACTGCGGTGCCCTATTTTACCTTTTTGGATACAGGAGAGTCGGAGGCACCCTGCGTGCAGCAGAGCAGGAACTGCCCGGACAGTACGAGCGGCGCCTGTCGCGATCGATTCAGGCCCGGGCCGGCACCGGAAAAAAGGTGGCCTGCAAAGCGAGATCAAAAGAGGCAGAGCGATCGGGCCATCATCCCCGCTGATGAGGTGGTTGATGGTATTCCCGGAGATATCCCGCCATGCTCACCTGCTGTTCTCGATACCATGCCCCGGAGGGATTGAGGAGGAGTGCATAGCCGAACTCCCGCCACCTGCAGCAGGCGCAGGAACCGATTGTATATTCTCATCCGCCCTCAGATCTCTTCCCGGAAGAGAGGAGGGGATGCCGCTCACGGCCACTGGAGCGAACTGTCTACACCCGATACATCGATTTTACGATGAAATCAAGCCGAATTCTGAAATAGAAGAACTTCACTGCTCGATTAATTGCGCTCCCGTACACGGCTTCCCCCGGCTATCCTCTCGGAAGAGGGGTTTTTGGGGGGGGAGACTCCCTTCCCAGGGCGGGAGCGATTGTCCCCTCGGTCCACTGTCCGGGGATAGTCGGAGAAAACCGGACCCGGAGCGTCTCTGCAGCATCAAGAATGTTCATCGGTTGTGCCTGTAACCTGAAGGGCAACATGTGCGTTTCATCTGTCGCGCCTGCAGCCCGCAGGGCTGCATACCCGGTTTGGCGACGGCCTGAAAGGGCGGCCGGACCCTGCCGGGAAGAGAAGGCCAGATATGCCCTCACCAGAACATTCTGCAGATACGGCGGACTGATAGCGGGAGGGGCGGCATGGGGAGGATACTTTCGCCCTGCTCTCTCCGGAGGTTTATCAGCACCCCGTGCAAAGCCTCATCGCATGCCATTCAGAATGCATCCGTCCATCCTGCTCCAGCCGGGAACGTTCACCGTCCTGCTCGCGCCCGAGGAGCGGCTTGTACAGATACTGCACCGCCACGCCCCGCACTTTCAGCGCTACCTGACCCTGTACGTCTGCGGCAACTACTCGCGCATCCTGAACGGAATCGATCGCAGGTGCCCGGAATTCAGCGTGCAGAGGGCGTTCACCGGGTTTCAGCTGCAGAAGATCCTTGCGGAGGCGCACCAGACGATCATCTGGGTGGAGCACGACCCGACGCTGTACGAGGAGAACGGCGTTCCCGTCAGGCTCATCTCACTCGCACTGAAGGATGCGGCGCGGACATCCGCCGTGGTGCTCTGCTCTCCTGCCTGCGATCCGGTGCTCTGCGAGATGGCGAGGTTCGCAGACCGGATCTTCTATCTGGAGACCGCCGATGGAAGGCTGCCGTATCGGGCGCAGGCCACCGGGCTATCCCGCGAAAAACCCCCGTCACAGAGCCAGACCCGGCTGGAGATCTTCTGATGGGCAGGAGCTTTGAGAGCGTGCGGCAGGGAACGAAGGCGACGGCAGAACGGTGGCGGCGGGCACGAAGGGCGCTCAGAGCGGAAGATCAGCCGTATGCGGAGAGGCTGGCCGAAATGGCGACGCGGCATTCCGGGGCCGGGTTTTATGCGTTTGACGACCCGCTCGAATCCGCCCTCTTCTCCGTACTCATCGAGATACTCAAGGAGATCGAGAAGCGGCATGTGGATCCTTGACTCTTCGCCGCGGCAGGGCGTTACGGTCTGGCTGCCGGGCGGCTGCGCAGAACGGGTGCATGCCGCTCATGCACCCGCATTCTATCTCCATCTGCCCGATCCGCATCTCCACCGGGAGATGCTCGATGCGCTGGAGAGGAGGTATCCTCTCGAGGAATGCACGTTTGCGACCATATTCGGACGGCTCGAGGGGTACAGGGTCGGTGCAGGGAAGTGGGTTGCGGAGGCCGTCGAGCGGCAGACCGGCTATACCGCAGAGCTCTATAACGTGGACATCAGGGCCGATCAGCAGTGGATGGCCGAACGGGGGCTCTTCCCCTGCGGGTACACCGGTGAATCCCGGTTTACGGCAGAGTTCGAGGCGCCCCTGCGGGTGCTCGAGCTGATCGTGGACGGCAACCCCGATCGCGACCGGATGATCTCCTCGCTCCGCATCATCGGCGATCGCACGGAGCGGTATGCAGGGGACGAGCGGACCGTGCTCTCCGATCTCGCAGGCATCATCGGCGCATACGACCCCGATGCCGTCCTCTGCCCCCATGCAGACACCTGGGTGCCCCCGATGGTGCGAGCAGCCGCGAAATACGGCATCGATCTGCCTTTCAGCAGGAGCGGGAGGTTCGGACGGCTCGCGTCACGGTCGTACTGGAGTTATGGACGGATGGAGCACAGATCTGCGGCGCTCCTCCCCGAGGGCAGGATCCTCATCGACACGGAGCAGAGTTTCACCTACCGGGAAGGAGGACTGCCGGGCGTCCTCCTCGCATCCCGCCTCACCGGCCTCTCCCCGAATCTCACCTCCCGCTTTACGCCGGGAACGCTGATATCGGCATACGAAGTCTACGAGGCGCTCACCCGGGGGATTGCCGTCCCTTTCAGGAAACGCGATGCCGAGCGGGCGAGGAGCATCGGGGCGCTCCGGGCGGCGGATAAGGGCGGGATGATCCTCCAGCCCGATGCAGGCGTCTATGACGCCGTCTACCAGCTCGACTTCACCTCCCTCTATCCCGCCATCATCGTCAGGTTCAACCTCTCTCCGGAAACGCTCGGAGCGCCCGGGAAGCGGGGGTTTCTGCCGGACGCCCTTGCGCCCCTGCTGGATCTCAGGATCAGGACAAAGCAGATGAAGAAGGCGGACCGCGGGTATGCCGGGCGGGATGCGATCCTCAAGTGGATGCTGGTGACCTGTTTCGGGTATACCGGGTATAGAAACGCCCGTTTCGGGCAGATCGAGGTGCATGAGCAGATCACGGCTCATGCCCGGGATATCCTGGTGCGAGCGAAGGAGATTGCGGAAGAAGCAGGGTTTCTGGTTCTGCACGGCATCGTCGACTGCCTCTGGGTGCAGGGAGAGCCCATCCCGCAGTTAAAGGAGCGGATTGAGGAGGAGATCGGAATTGCGACCGAACTCGACGTCTACGACTGGATTGTCTTTCTTCCCCTTGCAGACGGCGGCGGCGCGTACAACCGCTATTTCGGCAGGCTTGCAGACGGAAGCATCCGGGTCAGGGGTATTCTAGCCCGGAGGAGGGATACACCCGAATATGTGCGGGCGATGCAGCGGGATCTGCTGGCGGTGCTACGCACCGCACCGAACCGGAGGCTTCTTGCCGCCGCAGAACCGCGGGCGAGAGAGATCTACGAACGCTATGTCGCAGGGCTTGAGACTGCGGATCCCGCAGATCTTGCCGTACGCCGCAGGATCAGCAGGGTGAACTATGCGAGAGGCTGCATGGAGGCATCGGCAGTGGAGGCGTTCCGGCAGTGCGGGATCGATGTTGCGCCGGGGATGGAGATCCGGTATGTGGTCAGGGATGCGGGCAGGCGGATCGCAGATCCGGTATGGGAGGCAGGCGGGATCGATCGCCGTTATTATGAAAAACTCCTGGATAAGGCGTGGCGGGAGGTGGCATTTGCCTTCCGGGGAAAGGCCTGAAGACCTGTGCGTAATAATGCCAGGTATTTCGAAAGAATGGTATGAAAGGAGAGAGAAGAGAATTCACAAGAAGACGACATCAAGGGGGGGGAGTGTCTTTGCGTGGATCCTCACTTCTCTCTAACCCTAACATTGTTAACGGGTAATATATAATTATTATGCCTTCCCGAAAAATAAAAAATAAGTCTTTCCGCACCGGGATCGGGCATTGTCATACGGGCCCTGCCGGCGGAGGCACTGCTTCACGCATCCACGGTTCTTTGCCCTCCACAGTCCGGTTTTCCGGATGCGCGGTCCACTCGGTGAATGAACCCTCATAGATCCTGACTTCCGGATACCTGAAGAGCCATTTAAAGAGGATGAACTCGTTGGTCGCCTCCCTTCCGGTACCGCAGGAGCAGATGATGGTCTTGTTCCGATCGATATTGTGCTCTTCAAGTATCGAGATCAGCTCATCGTCGGTCTTGAAATATGCTGGGTTATCCGCATGCATCAGGTCAGCCCACGGCAGGTTGATCGCACCCGGAATGTGCCCGGGTTTTCTCCAGGCCCCCCACCCCTCATAGAGATGCGGCGGGCGCGCGTCGAGGAGGATCACGTCCTCCCGGTCCTTGACATCCCTGAACTCGTCATACCCGATAGCATACTCTCCACGGAGATCAACGGTAAAGCCCGACGGCGAGATGTCAGGGAACTCCTGGCTGAGCGGCCTGCCTTCCTGCTTCCACTTGTCAAGGCCGCCGTCAAGGAGGTACACCGTGTCGTGCCCGAACTTCGCAAGCGAGTATGCCATCATCGTCTGCCCGAGGCCGTCCCCCCATCCCTTAACCGCGCCTTTGCCGGTGTAGACCACGACCGGGTGATCCGGCAGGAGACCCACGCGGCGGAATATCTGCTGCAGCGCCTCAATCGGCGCATAACTCGTGGGCATGCCCTTCGCCGGCGCACGCAGGACCCCTTCATTCAGGTAGACCGCTCCGGGAATGTGTTCCATCAGGTAATCATGAACATTCGGCTGCGTATCGATGATCGTCATATCCCTGTCGCGTAAGTGGTCCTCCAGCCATTCGGTGGTGATCAGCTTGACCTTCCCGTCTCCAGGAGGATACGGGCACTCCCGCGCCTCCGTAATCCTGCCCACATCCCTCATACCGGGAGTTACCGGAACATCTCTTCTCATGCTCACGTTCACCTCTCATCGCTGACTGACGTCCAGCGAAGTGTTGCGTCGCCCTCCTCATGATCCAGATTATATATACCTTGTGCATAGCGGTGAACCGGCAGGAAGGATGCCCGGGATGCCTTGCTGAAGGCCGCGTGAAGACCGGGGCCGATCCTCCCTGCCCACTCCATATCCATCCGCTCCGCGCCTGCAAACGGCCATGAGAATGAAATCCGGGAAGAATATGCCCGCCCCAGTCAGGGATGCAACGCCGATCGGGTAAAGGCGCTCCTATCACCATAATATCGTGAAGTGGGGGGGAGGAAGGCGGCAGTTTTGCCCGGGGGGTCCGGATAGGTTGGGAAACCCGCTCCCGTCAGGAGCGTCAGGGGCATCTTCCCGTGCAGCATGTCTTTCCCCCGGTATCATAAGTCCGCCGAAGAGAGGCAAATACTCCGGCAAAACGGTCTTGTGTCTTCACCTGCGGCCCCATTGCCCGCAAGCGAGGAGGACACCCCTCCGACGGGGAGTGACGGTTATTCCGCGTGAAACGGCACGAGCCCCCGAGATGCACAGGCATACAGAATGAAAATCAAACCTGTTCGGGAAATGGAAGGCTATTTCCGCTTTAAATGTTCTTCTCATGCACGGCTTCCAAGCGGCTCTCCTCTCAGGGAGACGGCTCGCGGGGAGGGTGACCCCCTCCCCGGTCCCCCCCCCATGGCGATTGTCCCCACGATCCACTCTACCGGGATAGTCGGAGAAAACCGGCCCAGGGGTATCTGAACAGAATCAAAAATTTTCATACGTTGCGCCTGTGACCGTAAAACGGCTTCATGGGCGTTTCGCATGAAACCACACGATGCCCTGGGGCCACAGGCATACCGAATGAAGGTAGGCGGTGCTGCTCACCACCCACTTTCATATAATACGTGCCGGTTTCTGAAATGAAAGCCTCTCGCCGCTCAAATCAATTCGCTCCAGTACACGGCTTTCCACCGGCTATCATCACAGGGGGAGACCCCTTCCCCGGTCCCCACCCCCCGTTGGGATGCTTCCTGCGGTCCACTGTCCCGGGATGATCAAAGAAAACCGGATCCGGGATATCGATATCCACTCGAGAATTTTCATCGGTTGAGCCTGTAGCCCCCATCGAGGGCCTCATACGCGGGTTTATGAAAATGGGTGGTGAATGTCGCCATCCGCTTCTATCCGGTATGCCTGCGGCCTTCGAGAGGTCATGTCGTTTCATAGGAGATCAGGCAAATCTATGAAAGAGAAGGATTTTGCTGCCCGGGTGTTACGCCTCCGTACACGCTTCCCGCCTCCAATCCTCCCAGGGAGGTGGGGCTTGCAAGGTGCGATGCCCGCTGCATTGCAGCGGAGCGGGACAGCCGGCGGGAAAACCGGATCCGGAATCCTGATTCCCGATGCATCGGTCCTGATCGCGCCTGCAGCCCGCAGGCTTCATCCGCATATCCATATGGAAACAAGGAAGATGCCGAATGGCGCTTTGGGATCAGCGGAAAAATTCTTCCGGAAACCTGAGGATCCCAGAGTAGACGAGCGCCAGGATGATCCCGGTGTAGAGGAGCGAGAAGAAGAAATCCTTTGCAAAATCCCTTCGCGTATAGCGGCGGCCCTCGCCTGAAGCGATATCAGATATGCCGATATGCATGAGGATGAACCCAAGAATGTTTGTGAACCAGTAGCCCCCGATCATCCCCGGCAGAAAGAGATCATCGGATAGCAGCCCGAACAGAACCCCTATGGCATAGGCAATGGGCAGGTTGATGATGAGATCGTTCCACCACGACAATGGCGAGAGGAGAAACCCTACCGTCGCCAGAACACCGCCTCGCACCTTCTGTGTGGGGATTGTTATTCTCATACGGCCGATACCTGCTACCTGAAGTACCCAGGAGGGGTTCAAATACCTTCCCTGCAGGCCGCAACATATACCATCCGGGCCGAGACACCTGGCATCCCGCCTTTCGATCGCCGATCAGGCCTGACTCATGCGGCATCTGCGGCGCCTACCGGCGGCATACGCACCCCATGGGGAGGTCCGGGAAGTCCATCCTGAGCAACGTCGGCGTCCTGCATGCGCTCTTCGCGCCGGGATCCTCGCGCTGCTCGCCGGGAGAGCAATCCTGCCGATACGTGCACCCATCACGGACCGGTGCACTTCAACCGTACCTATAATCTCGAGAAAGCACGGGAAGCAGAAGGGCTGCGTCCGGGACGGCCTCGAAGGGAGACACGCCAGAGCGGGAGTGTTGCCCCTGGAGGGCGGATGCATACCCCGATCTCTTATAGGGGCAGGAAACCCCTTCCCGCACGCGCGATAGGCGGCAGTCGCCCTGCCGCTCAAAGAGCTAGCGACTGAACTCCTCAGGATTCAGCTCAATTCCCTCGCCGGGAGAAAGCACCAGCACTGCCATGCCTGTCGTCCGCTCGACAGCATGCTTGAATGGCAGCATGTCCTGCTCGATGATCGGCCAGGTATTGTAGTGCATGGGAATTACCAGTTTCGCACCGATGTACTGCGCGGCGACCATCGCCTCATCAGGCCCCATCGTATACCGCCCCCCGACAGGAAGCAGCGCGACATCCGGTCGATAGAGGTCGCGGATCAACTGCATATCAGAGAAGAGCGCGGTATCGCCGGCATGGTATATCTTGATGCCGTCCATTGCTATGACATAGCCCGCCGCAAGGCCGCCGTAAAACCCAAATCCCTCCTGCTCAAGCCACGAGGAGTGAATGGCAGGCGTCATGGTAAACCCGATGCCGTCCTCGATGATCGATCCGCCGATATTCATCGCCACCGTATCGAGCCCCTTTTGCGCAAGGTACTTTGCGATCTCATTGATGGCAATGGTCTTCTTCTTCAGGTTCATCGTCTCGCCGATATGATCCGCGTGGCCGTGCGTGACCGCAACCAGGTCGGGGTCCACAGGGACACTGCCGGACGCGAAGAATGGATCAATGAGCACGCTCTTCGAACCTTCCAGAAGGAAGCAGGAATGCCCGAACCAGGTCAGTTTCATACAAAGGAATCTGACGCCGGGATAATAACCTTTTGCGGCGCCCCCCCCGCCGGCCCCATCGCATGCACAGAGGATCTCTCGATCGGCACGACGCCCCCCTGAGTGCCGGGTTTTGCGTATGGCGCTTCCCTCCCGGGCCCGATGCCCGGAGTCGATTGCCTGACCCGGATCCGCTCCACTTCCCGCGCCAATATGCGGCCGGCATCTCGCTTACCGGGATGCATATGGATATTCCGAAACGATCAAAAAGACCTTTGGGCTTGACTGATGAAACACGCATGAAGCGCTACATCAGGCTTAACCAATGAAACGCTCATGTAGCCGTTTAACGGCTACAGGCGCAACGGATGAAAATTCTTGACACTGCATCGACACGCAGTTTCCTGTTTTCTCCGACTATCCCCGGACAGTGGACCGTGGGGGACATCACAACGGGGGGTGCTGCTTACCACCCCCCCCTTCATTTGGTATGCCTGTGGCCCCAGGGCATCATGTGGTTTCATGGGAAACGCCCATGAAGCCCCTGCTGGGGCTACAGGCACACCTGATGAAAATCCATGAGTTTTCTGGAGCATCACGGATCCGGTATCTCCCGGGTCTCCCGGTAGAGTGGACCGTGGAGACAATCGCCTGGGGGTGGGGCGGGGGGGGGGGGGGGGGGGGGGGGGGGGGGGGCCCCCCCCCCCCCCCCCCCCCCGCCCCGCGCCGCCCCCCCGCCGCCCC
>JAHKLN010000050.1 GCA_020854755.1 Methanomicrobiaceae archaeon
CCCCCCCCCCCCCCCCCCCCCCCCCCCCCCCCCCCCCCCCCCCCCCCCCCCCCCCCCCCCCCCCCCCCCCCCCCCCCCCCCCCCCCCCCCCCCCACGCTGCCTCCCCCCGCGAGGATAGCCGACGGAAAGCCGTGTACGATAGCGAATAGATCTGAGCGGCGAGAGCCCTCCATTTACAGGTGCCGGCTTAATTTCCATGCGAAACGGTCTGCAACCGTCGGTACACCCGGAGAGGAGCAACCAGCATTATCCATACAAAGCCCGGCGCCGGGACTCGAGCACGACTTCCACCCGACTATCGCCCCCGGAATAACCCCCGGCGAGGAGTAGCTTATACGATATCGATGGTATCGGTGCAGGGTATCCCAGCTGTGCCGGTGCATCGCGTGAGGTGCGGCGGCGTATGTCCGGATCGCCCGCCGCCTCCCGCCGGGCCGTTCCGGGTATGTTTAAGTGAGCGGAAGGCGTACCATTCACTATTATGTTTGAGGACAGCAGCGATACCTACAGCTATAAGGGCTGGCTGGTATCAGACAGTTTCCTGAAGCGCGCGTTTGCCGTCTTCGGCTATAACCTCGTTGCGGGCCTGATCATCTGGCTGCTCCTGGCCGCAATCTTCCTCATCCTCGCCCTGATCCTTGCCGCCATCGGGATTGCGGCATACGGGATATCCGGTCCGGCCGTCGAGGTGGTCGAGACCATACAGGTGCGGGTGTGATGCCGTTTCGACCGGGGCGGGGCCGGGCGGCTGCCGATCCGTGCGGCGGAAAGGTCTTCCACCCCTCCTGCCGGCGGCCTGGCGGAGATCTCCATGGCCGGTGAAGTCTGTTCCGTCTGCGGAAAGAAGGCGATCGGCTGCCAGATCTTCGGCTGCTGCGGATCGAATGTCTGCGAGGAGCATGCCGACCGGAAACTGCGCGATCTCCGCCCTGGCGAGAGGCTGGAGTGGGGAGGCTGCTACTTCGTCCGGTTTCCCGAATGATCCGGCGGAATGCGGCGCAGGACATTCAGGCGGTCCGGGGATCGGCTCATCGGAGATGCGGGTTGCAGCGCCGCCGCCGCGGTGCAGATAGCAAAGGTTTAGCATCGCTGCGGACTGAATCTCTCTTCGATATATTATGGATGTCTCCATTGCATTGGTGTACGTGATCCTGGGTGCGATCCTGGGCGCGGTCGGGCAGGGGGCCAGGGCGATCGTGGGCGTCAAGAAGCGGGCAGACGAGGCAGCAGAGAAGAGGGAGGAGATGAAAGACTGGTTTGACCTGAACTACCTCCTCTACAGCCTCATTCTCGGTGCCATCGCCGGGGTGCTGGCTGCAGTATTGCTGCTTGGAACGGAGATTACCAGGGAAGTGCTGCTCGGGCTGGTCGCGGCGGGGTATGCGGGCGCGGATTTCATCGAAGGGCTCACCGAGCGGTATCTGCCCTCAGGAGGCGATCGCACCGGCTGACGCCGCATGCATCTTCCGGGATCTGACCCCATCCCCCTCTTTTCTGGCGGAGAACAGGAACCCTTCCGGCCGGATCCCCGCAATGCTCGATCATCAGGCAGAGACCATGCCCGATCAAAAAACAGGAGGCCTGCCGGATCAATCCGGGCATGAGCCGGAGGGGATGGCTTCAGGCATCCAAGCCGGTTACGGGACTGTCTCCTCGTCCGGCTCCGGCGTCATGTCGGGTGCCGGTTCCAAAGCCTGTTCCTCTGCCGCTTCCATGCCGGGTTCCGGCGTCGGTTCCGGAGTTGCATCCGGGCCCATCTCCGTTTCATCCAATGTCATCTCCGGAGTCTCTTCCTGTGTCGGCTCTGCATCCGCATCCGGCGTCGTTTCCTGTGTCATATCCGGTACCGGCTCCGTGTCCTGCTCCTCCGCAGATTCCTCGGCGAACTCCTGCGCCGGGTCTGGTGCGAAGATCTGGATGCGATCGTTGGAGACATCGGCGACGTAGACGTTCCCTGCAGCATCTACCGTAATGCCGTCCGGCGATCTGAACTCCCCGTCGCCGGCACCCTCCGATCCCCATGCCGCCAGGAACCTGCCGCCACCGTCAAAGACCTGGATCCGGTTGTTGCCGGCGTCCGTGACATAGACGTTGCCTGCCTGGTCGATCGCGATGCCGGACGGCCCGGCAAACTCGCCGTCGCCCGAGCCGGCGGAGCCCCATGCGTGCAGGAACTCCCCGCCGCTGTCAAAGACCTGGATCCGATCGTTCCCGGTATCAGCGACGTAGATCGTGCCGGATGCATCGATCGCGATGCCCGAGGGCAGATTGAACTCCCCGTCTCCGGAGCCTGTCGATCCCCACGCCATAAGGAACCTGCCGCCGCCATCGAACTTCTCGACGCGGGAGTTGTATCCGTCCGCCAGATAGACATTGCCGTCAGCGTCGACCGCGACGTCGCGCGGCTTGATGGGATGGTCGATCATCCTCATCAGGAAGTTCCCGTCACCGTCGAACTTCAGGATGGAGGCCGCGTCGTAATCGGCCACATAGACGTTGCCGTCGGCGTCAACCGCGATCCCGAAAGGCCGGCCTTCTGATTCCCAGGCACGCAGGAACGTCCCGCCGCCATCGAACTTCTGGATGCGGTTGTTCCAGGTGTCGGCCACATAGATGTTGCCGCGGGCGTCGACGGCAATACCGGACGGCCAGTTGAACGTGCTATCGCCGTTACCAGCAGAGCTCCATGCGGTGACGAATGCATATGCGGTCATCCCCGGCTCCGGTGTCACGTCCGGTGTCGGCTCCGGCGTCATTGTCGGTGTTGCTTCCGGGGTCCTGGTCGGCTCCGGGGTCATTGTCGGTGTTGCTTCCGGGGTCCTGGTCGGCTTCGGGGTCATTGTCGGTGTTGCTTCCGGGGTCCTGGTCGGCTCCGGGGTCATCGTCGGCGTCGGCTTCGGCGTCCGAACCGGTCGTGGTTTCCTGGTCGGCTCAGGTGCCGGGGTCTTTTCCGGTTCCGGCGTCGGTGTTGCTTCCGGGGCTGGTTTCGGCGTCTCGATCACCGCGGGCGGGGGGCGGAGCGTCGGCTTCGGCGTCACGTCGGCCTCCGGCAGCGCTTTCCTGAGATCATAGACGAAGATGTCCCAGTTGCCGTTGCGGTCGTCCTGCCATGCGATCAGGTCCCCGTAGATGGCCGGATGGATCGAGTCTGAGACGTTCTCCGTGATCAGCACCTCCTCGCCGGTGGTCAGGTTGTAGAGGTAGATGTCCCAGTTGCCGCTGCGGTTGTCCTGCCAGACGATCCGGTCATCAAAGATCGCCGGGTTTGTCTGATCATGAGTCTCGTTTGTGATCCGGAGTTCGGTCTCCTCCATCAGGTTGTAGAGGTAGATCTCCCAGTCGCCGCTGCGGTTGTCCTGCCAGACGATCCGGTCATCAAAGATCGCCGGGTGTATCTGGTCGGCGGAGTCGTCTGTGATCAGCGTCTCGTTATCCCCTGTCAGGTTGAAGAGGACGATGTCCCAGGCCTCCGTCCGGTTCTCCTGCCAGACGATCCGGTCCTCGTAGATGACCGGCCTCACCTGCGCCCAGGTCTCGTTGGTGATCTGCTCCATGTTGTCGGTGGTCGTGTTGTAGAAGAAGACGTTCCAGCTCCCCTCGTAGTAGTCCTCCCAGACCATGCGGACCTCGTGGATGGACGGCCTGGTCTGGACGAAGGTATCGTCGGTGATAAAGAGCTCGGTCTCGTTTGTCAGGTTGTAGAGGAAGATGTTCCAGTACCCGGTGCGGTTGTCCTGCCAGGCGATCAGGTCCTCGTAGACGGCAGGACGGGTCCGGTCGCTCTCGTTCTCGGTGATCTGGATTTCGGCCTCCTCCGTCAGGTTGTAGAGGAAGATGTTCCAGTCGTCGGTGCGGTTGTCCTGCCAGACGATCCGATCTCCGTAGACCGCCGGGTACGTCTGGTCGGCGGGATCGTCCGTGATCCGCAGTTCCTGGGCGGCTGCGCCGCCTGCTGCCAGGCAGCAGAGTATCAGAATGCCAAGCATGATTGCGCAGGATTCTCTTCTCATCATAATACCTCCCCGTTCTATTGGAGTGATGTCCGCCGCACTTCACACGGCGGGTGTGGGGCTCAGGGCTGATGCCCCCGACGACGACGTATAATGTCGTTATTATATTTATATGGATATACAACTACTCCTGCAGGCAGCAGCCCGCATACCCCACGCTAGAATAAGGGTTGGAAATACTGATTGCGAACGGTAAACGCAGGCTGCCCCGGGACGCTCCCTCCCTCCTCCAGCAGGCGGCTCCCGTCTCTGCGGGCACGGGCATGCGGGGAGTTCTGCCCACCTCGCCGGCGGCAGCAACCCTCATTACCGATAATGGCATCTGAAACCTGACCAGTATGCACGAGTCCTTCCAGTGGAAACGGGTCGATATCGAGGCGAAACTGAACCTGCTGCGGCAGGGCGTCGCCGCCGGGTGTGCGGCGAACCCGGTGACCGGCAGGCGGGAGAGGAAGAAGATCGAGGGCTGGATCAGAGACCTCGACTCGATGCAGAAGAAGATCGGGGCGATACAGGGAGGGATCAGGCACGCCATCGAGCGCGATCTCGGGTACCGGCTGAACGATCCGGAGATGCTCGCCATCGCGATGTTTCAGCAGAGTACGCGCAACCTCTTCGACGAGATCAGGCTGCATGCGCAGGGCAGCGGCGGGTGCGGGCTTTCGGAGGAGGAGCTCCGGGAGCTTGCGGCACTGCCGGAGGCAGCAAAGGTGCTTGCATGGATCGGCGATGCGGCGCTCAAGATAGGGCTGCTGCCGGAGATCTGGAACCCGAGCATGGCGGAAGTCGGTTTTTTGACCGAGCGGCGGAAGGCATACGACAGGAACGCAAACCTGGCGCACCTCTGCGACAGGTGGTCGCTCTACGAGCACCGTATACACTTCGACCCGAGCGAGGAGAGGAGCAGGCGCAGGCTCAACCACCTCAAGGGCACGCTCGTGGAGTCCGTCTACGGGATGCTCTTCCTGCAGGGAGGCCTGAAAGCGATCGCACCGGCGGCACGCCTCCTGAAGCCCGGGGGCGTGCTGCCCTGAATTCCCCCCTCCCTCCATGATCCTGCAGTCCGGTTGTCATGCAGACGGGAGGCTACGGTGCAAAATCCTCGAGGGATGTCTGCCGTGTGTTGTCTGCATCGAGCGCAGACAGCCGGAGGCCGATGAGCCGGATCTTCCTGTGCAGGGGGAACCCGGCAAACGTCTCCCGCGCAAGCCTCCGGATCACCTCCCGGTCGCTGCTGAACCGGGGTAGCGTCCGCGACCGCGTATGCGTGGCAAACCCCTGGTACCGCACCTTGACCGTCAGCGTCCGAAACCGGAGGCCCTCCTCCTCGAGCGAGCGCCAGAGATCGTCGGCAAGGGCATCGAGCACCCCCGCGATGAACCGGGCGTCGTCCGTATCCTCCGGAAAGGTCGTCTCCCTGCTGACCGACTTCGCCGCTCCCCCCTGCTCCACCTCCCGGTCGTCGTGCCCGAGCGCCAGCTCCCGGAGCGCGACCCCGTGCCTGCCGAGGGAGGCGAGGAGCTGCGGGACACTGCAGCCGGCGAGCTGGCCGATCGTGGCGATCCCCATCCGGTGCAGTTCCGCACCCGTCTTCTTCCCGACCCCCGGGATCTTCTCGACCGGGAGGGGCGCTAAAAACTCCCGGACCCGGCCGGGCTCGACCACCGTCAGCCCGTCGGGCTTCTGAAAGTCAGATGCAATCTTTGCGACGATCTTGTTCGGGCCGATGCCGACGGAGCAGGTGAGCCCTTCCTGCCTCCGGATCTCGCTCTTCATGGAGCGGGCGAGGTCAGCCGCCGCAGAGAGACTCCCGGCGCGCGAGAGATCCAGGTACGCCTCGTCGATGCTGACCTGCTGGAACTTCCCGGCATATCCCCGGAGAATCGCCATGACCTCTCCCGATACACGCGCGTAGAGGCGCATGTCCGGTCTGAGATAGACCGCGCCGGGGCAGCGGGCATAGGCCTCGGAGATCGGCATCGCCGAGCGGATGCCGAACGCTCTGGCCTCGTACGAGCAGGTGGAGACGACGCCCCTGCCGCTCCCGCCCTTCGGGTCGGCCCCGACGATCACCGGCCTTCCCTGCAGGTCGGGGTGCTCGCGCACCTCCACCGATGCATAGAAACTGTCCATATCGACGTGCAGAATGATCCGCGGCTTCTCCACCATGATGCATCACGATTAACGGCGGTACGCACTCTGGACGCTCTGAAGGGAAAATGCAGATCCCTGCGGCCTGAAAGTGCCCGTGGACTCCTGTCCGACCCGCCGCAGCCCGGTGGCCCGACCCGGCTCAAAGGCCGGGTACTCCCTGCTCCGGCCCCGCAAGTTACAAATGGCTGTGGCAGATCTATGACTATGGAAAGCGCTGACCGGGATCTCCCGGACGCGAAGCGGCTCTACGTGCAGGTGCAGGCGTACGCAGAGCGCCTCCTGGCCGCCCGGGAGGATCTGGAAGCCGCCGGAGCGGCGTTGCGGGCCGTTGCGGACGACCTCATCCGCCGGGAGAGCACGGCTGCGGCGCAGCTCCCCGACCGCAATCTCGGGTTTGCCTGCATCGATCCCGGGTCCGCCCGGCCGATGCTCGACCGGATCTGCGGGGAGCTCGGCCTGCCGGCGCTCCCGTACCTCGAGAAGGTCAGCGAGGTCTTTGCCTCCGGCAGGCCGGCTCTGGGAGAGGTCCGCGACGCTGCGGCGGGGATCGAGTACGTCGCCGCACCCATCCCCGGCCCCTCGGGCAGCGCCGAACTGGTGCTGCTCGCCCTGCGAAAGCAGGCAGCGGAGAGCGGGGATACAGGCATACCGCCCGATCGCTCCCCTTCTCCCGATGCCGGGCACCCGGATCTCGCCGAGTTCATTGATATCGAGGCGATCCAGCAGCTGATGGATGATTTCTACCGCCTCACCCGGATCACCACGGCCATCATCGACCCGGAGGGCAGGGTGCTGGTTGCAAGCGGATGGCAGGATATCTGCACGAAGTTCCACCGCGTCCATCCCGAATCGCGCAAAAACTGCATCGAGAGCGATACCGTACTCTCCCGGAACGTGGCGCCGGGGACGTTCCGGCTCTACCGGTGCAAAAACAGCATGTGGGACATGGTGACCCCCGTCATGGTCGACGGCAGGCATGCCGGCAATATCTTTCTGGGGCAGTTCCTCTTCCGCGACGAGGTCCCGGATCTTGAGGTCTTCCGCTCCCAGGCACGACGGTACGGGTTTGACGAGGAGGCCTATCTCGCCGCGCTCGAGCGCGTTCCCCGCTGGAGCAGGGAGGAGGTGAACCTGGCAATGACGTTCTTGACGAGACTGGCCCACCTGGTCTCGCGGTCGGGCCACGCCAACCTCATGCTCGCGCGTTCCCTTGCGGACCGGGAAAGGCTGCTTGCCTCGCTGCAGGCGAGCGAACGAAGGCTCTCCGAGATCATCGACTTCCTCCCGGATCCCACCTTTGCCGTCGACCCGGAAGGAAGGGTCATCGCCTGGAACCGCGCGATGGAGGAGCTGACCGGGGCGCCGGCATCGGAGATGATCGGGAAGGGATCGCACGAGTACGCCCTGCCGTACTACGGCAGTCGCAGGCCGGTCCTGATCGACCTTGCCCTTCGGTTCGACGACGAGGTCGCCAAACGCTACACCCGGGTGCACCGGCACGGGGAGCGGCTCGAGGCCGAGTCGAGGACGATCGGCCCCCGGGGGGAGGATCGCGTCCTCTGGATCTGGGCGTCACCGCTCTACGACGCAGACGGCAGGCTTTCCGGGGCGATCGAGATCATCCGCGACATCACCGAGCGGAAGCGGATCGAGGAGGCGCTCCGGGAGAGCGAGGAGCGCTATCGCAAACTCGTCGAGATATCTCCGGATATGATCTCGGTCACGGTACACGGCAGGCTGGCATATGTCAACCCGGCGTACGTGCACTGCCACGGAGGGATGGATGCGTGTCGCTGTTCATCGGAAGAGAGACCCTCTCCCTGATCCACCCCGAGTGCCGCAGACAGGTGCGGGAGAGGATGGAGCGGCAGCTCCGGACCGGAGAGCCCGCCGGCCTGCATGAGAGCATGTCCGTCCGGCTGGACGGCAGCGTCTTCCATACGGAGGCCGCCGCCGCGCCGCTGATCTATCGGGGCGCCCCGGCCGTGCAGGCGGTCGTCCGCGACGTCACCGAACGCAAGCAGGCCGAGCGGGAGCGGGCCGTGCTCCACGAGAAACTCCTGGCCGCGCACCGCGAGGCGAACCTGTACCTGGACATCATCACCCACGATATCAGGAACGCAAACAACGTCTCGCTGGGATATGCCGAGATGCTGCTCGATCTGCTGGATGGCGATCTGAAGACGTATGCCGGGCGGCTGCACGACAGCATCAGGCGGGGCACCGAGATTCTGCGGAACGTCTCCACCATCCGCCGGATCCGCGAGGATTCGCCCGGCCCGTTGCCGGTGAGCCTGAATGAAGCCGTCAGGGAAGAGATTGCATGCTGCCCGGGGGCGCGGATCCGGTACGAGGAGACGGACGTCGAAGTGCTGGCGGACGGTCTTCTGCCGGTGATCTTTGCAAACCTGCTCGGAAACGCCGTCAAGTTCGGGGGACCGGGTGCCGGGATCGCTGTGCGGGTCGAGGATCTGGGCGGCGAGGTGCTGGTCTCGATCGAGGATACCGGCCCCGGGGTGCCGGACGACGTGAAGGAAAGGCTCTTCCAGCGGTTCGAGCGGGGCAGGGCCGGAGGAACGAGCGAGGGCCTGGGGCTCTTCATCGTCCGGACGCTCGTTGAGCGTTACGGCGGGAGGGTATGGGTCGACGACCGGGTGCCCGGCCGTCCTGCAGAGGGTGCGGCGTTCCGGTTCACGCTCAGGAAGGCCGCGCGGGAGGATCCGGGCGGCTGAATGCGGCGGGCGGATCAGTCGTTTCTCTGGAGGTACTCCCGGATCTTCCTGGACTCGATCCAGCCCTGATCGAGCCTTTTGACGAGGGCGTCGATCCGCCGCACCTGTTCGTGTATCTTTTCGGCGGTTGCCTCGTCCTCCATGAGGTCGGCCTGTGCCAGGATCACCTGCAGGGGATGCCTGATATGGTCACCCAGGATGGCGAACTGCTCGATGTTCTGCTCGATCCGCTCGTAGGCCTGCTGTTTTGCGGCATCCAGCGCCTTGCGCTCGGTGATGTCCATGATGATCCCCTGATAGCAGGAGACCGCACCGCCCTCATCCCTGCGCATCCAGGTGCGCTCCTCGACCCACCGCACCTCTCCCGAGCACGTAAAGATCCGGTACTGGAACGCAAATACATCCCGGTCGTCCTGCGGGGTGTGCAGCGTGTCCGCATCGATCCGTCCGCGGTCGTCCGGATGGGCGATGTCGCGGAGGCTCAGATGCCCCCCCGTGAACTCTTCTGGAGAGTAGCCGAACACAGCGACGTTCTCTGAGATGAACTCCACCGGCA
Source organism: Methanomicrobiaceae archaeon (assembly GCA_020854755.1). GTDB lineage: Archaea > Halobacteriota > Methanomicrobia > Methanomicrobiales > Methanoculleaceae > JAHKLN01. Next base: position 9,454 of record JAHKLN010000050.1, read on the forward strand.
GCCCCGGCGAAGCCCGGCACCTAAAAGCGATCGCCGGGCTGCTGTTGACGATGAACTCGAGATCCTGCATCCTCCTGGCTGCGTCCCGCAGGGCCGCCTCCACCCGCATTCGTTCGGTAATATCGCGGCCCGTACACTGGATTCCGGCGATCGCGCCGCCGGCGGCGATCGGCGAGCAGTTGACCTCGAGCACCGCAGGGCCGCCGTCCTTCTTCCTCACCTCCAGCTGGAGGCATTCGGCCTCTTTCCCCTCGAGGACTGCGTCGTGCGCCTGCCGGAACGCCCGCTGGCTCGACGGCAGTATGATCTCCTGGAGGCAGGTGCCGATTAGTTCTTCCGGGGCATAGCCGAGCGCCCGTTCCACGGCGGGGGAGACGTACGTGATCCTCCCTTCCGGATCCGAGGTGGCGATGACGTCAAAGCTCCTCTGGGCGATCGTGCGGAACTTCTCCTCGCTTGCCTGCAGCCCCTCTTCCGCCAGTTTCCTCGCGGTGATGTCGCTTGAGATCAGGGCGAGCCGGTTTGCCTCCGGCGAGTATGCCGTCACCTCCAGGTACTGCCCGAGGGCGTGGGAGTAGAACTCCGTATGCCCGGGTTCGCCGGACCGGGCAACGGCGTTCATCAGCCCGGAAAGGGGCTCTTCGAGCTCCCCGTACACATCGTGGACGCTCATGCCGGCCAGCTCCGCGGCCGCCCTTCCCAGGGCGGCCTCGCCCTGCCGGTTGAGATCCAGGTAGCGGTAATCGATCGGATTTCCGTCCCCGTCCCGCACAACCTGGAGGATATACACCGCCTCCCGCATCCGTTCAAAGAGGGGGCGGTATTTCTTCTCGGCGTCCGAAAGCGCTGACTCCAACCGCCTACGGTCCGAGACGTCGCGGAACGTGGCGAGGGCCGCCGCGATCCCGCCGTCCGCCCCCGGGAGCGGGGTTGCGATATACTCGAAGTGCAGCACGCCGTCCGCACGGACATGGCAGGCCTCGCCGCTCGCCTGGCCGCCCGATGCGAATACGGAACGCACCGCTGCCATGACACCCTCCATGACCTCCGGGGGCATCCCCAGTTCCTGCCAGGTCCTGCCCGCGATCTCCTCCGGTTTTCTGCCGATATAGCGGGCGGCGGGCGGGTTCGCGTAGGAGAGCCGGCCGTCGGCGTCGATGATCATGACACGGTCCGGCAGGGACGACAGTATCCTGGTCAGGTTCTGCCGTTCGCGATCCAGATCTGCCGAGAGTTCGAGCAGGTCAGCAGTCGCCGCTCTCATCTGCCGCAGCAGGTGCCGGCGTTCCGTCTCTGCGGCCGCCAGGTCGGTGATGTCCTGCAGGCCGACGACCGAGCCGATCTGCTCGCCGCCGGAGATGAGCGGGGATGCGGATGCGAGCATGCTCTTTGTCTTCCCCTGGCGGTCGGTGATCAGCACGCGCATGCCTGCCGTCTCTTCTTCCGGAAGGGTGCGGCATCCAGGGAGTTCTTTCTTCCCGAGCGGCCTCCCGTCCGGGCTGCGGATTGCTGCACGCTGCATCACCCGGGAAAGGTCCATGCCGGCGATCCCGTCCCCCAGCACCTGCCGCGCGGCCCGGTTTGCCCGGGTCACCCTGTCTTCGGCATCGACCAGGAAGATCTGCTGGGCCAGCACATCCAGGATCGTCGGGTGCCAGCCGTCGATCGCGGCGTCGGTCTCGGCGGCGTGCTGCGAGTAGAGCGCGTCGATTCTTGCAGAGAACTCATCAAGCATCTCGCTGTCCGGCGGGATCCCGGATGCCCGCATCAGATCTTCAAGGCACCGGCGCACGTCCTCGATCGCCCGGCAGGTGGTCTCCTCACTCACGCAGATCCCTCCGTGCGGCGACCCCCTGCCTGCCACATCTCCTATCGCCTGCGCCAAAGCGGGAAGTCTCTGTGCGTGGCGGGCGAGTCATGGCCGGTCTCTCATCAAAAGCGATCCGACCCGGCCGCAGCCCCAATCCCTCCCGGTAGGATTGAAAAAACGGGTAACTGCCGGCAGGACTGTTCTGACGGGGTCATTGGATCATCTTCAGGTGTTTCTCTGCATGCAATCTTCTGGATGGACGTTTCAACCGTATGGGCGCGTATCGGCCATTTTGAGGGACGCTCTCCTGCGGGACCGGGTGGCCGGATACGCTCCTCCCGATTGCGGCTGCGGTGTTTCCTCTGTTCAGCGGATTGTCTTTCTGGCTGCACATTCACCGATGAGAATCGACTCAGGTATTATATAAAAATTATCAATTAACAACAATATTGCCAGAATCAAGCAATCATATACCCCGAACCGGCATTTCCGCCATATCGGGTTGATGTACATTGCCGAAAATCGCGCCGGTTCTGGCTGCAGCTTCGGGAAATCTGCGCGATCCGCTCTCGAGAAATGCCGCCGCGGCACCTATCCGGCCACGTGCGAAATATGGGCGTCGCCCAGGCTTTTCTGCCTGATGCGGTATCTGCCCTGCGGGACATGGATCTCGAACCTGGCACCCCTGCCGTACTCCCCGGTCTCCCGGATCTCGATCCCGGTGATGGTCAGGATCTCGCGGACAAGGAAGAGCCCGAGCCCGGTATTCCTGCCGACACCGCGCTTGAAGATGCTCTCTTTCTGAAGTTCCGGGATCCCCATGCCGTCGTCTTCGCAGACGATCACGATCCCGCCGTCGGCGGCGCGCATGCCGAAGCGTATCTTGGTCACCGTCTCGCCGTGCCGCACGGCATTGTCCACCAGGTTGAAGAAGACCTTCTCGAGCAGCGGGTCTGCATGGATCTCCAGCCCCTCGAGATCTGCGGTGCAGGACACCCGATCCCGCTTCAGGCAGGGGACTGCACGGGCGATGGTCTCCTCGATATTCTGCCATTTCGGATCGTTGACGCCCAGTTCCTGGTATACCCGGGTAAACTCGATCTGGTCCAGGATGTTGCGCGCCGCCTGCTCCTGCCTCCGCAGATACTCGAGCAGCGCCGGATCGGATGTGCGCTCCGCCGCGATCGCGTTGTTGCCGAGCAGAATGGTCAGCTGGTTGAGGATATCGTGCCTTGTGACGCTGGAGAGGAGATCGAGCTTGGTGTTTGCCTGCTGCAGCATCTTCTCGTTCAGTCTCCGCTCGGTGTTGTCCCGAAGCACCCCCGTGATTTCGACGCCCGCCCCGCCGTCGATCACCCGCATCCCGTGGTTCTCCTCGACCCAGATGATGTTTCCGGCCGCGTCCCTGATGCGGAACTCGATCGTAGAGGTCTTCCCTGTCAGGAGCGACGTCCGGAATTCGGCCCGGACGCGGTCCCTGTCCGCCTCGTGGATGAAATCGGTGAAATGGCGGGAGACGATCTCTTCGGGCTCAAACCCGTACCGCCTGACCTGAGGGCCGATGAACGTGATGATGCCGTCCTGATCGGCTGAGTAGAGCACGTCCTCCGTGCTCTCGGCAAGCCTGCGGTACCGCCCTTCGCTCTCCGGGAGTCCTGCCTGCTGCCGCTCTCCGGTGTCGCGGACGGTGGTGAGCATGATCTCTAACCCCCCGCTCGTGAACCGGCGGGGGCAGATCTCGCAGGGGAACTCGGATCCGTCCTTCGGGCACCTCGCCGTTCCCGGGATATAGTGTAGCCTGTTTCCCTCTGCGGTGGCGAGGAGTTCTTCTATTGAGCCTGGCGCGCAGAAGAAGTCTGACAGCATATAGGTGTCCTGTATCTCCGCCCGCGGGACGCAGAAGAGGCGCGCCGCCGCGTCGTTGACGTCGATGATCCTCCCGTCCGGCCTGGAGAGAAAGACGGCGTCCCCGATCCCGTTTGCGACGGCACGCCAGTCCAGATCCCGGCCGGCAGGCTTCTCCGCCGCGCGCGGGAGTTTTACCGCCTGAGGAACCTGTTTCCCGTATCCTGAGGGAAGGGCCGGGTGGCCGCCCACCCTCCCGGGGGGCTCGTCAGGATCGCTTTGGAGCAGGCGCAATAGCAGAAAATTGATTATTTCTGCGTTTAGTGCCTCTATATTCACACTCTTCTTCGATATGTTTAAACCTACCATGGTAAGATAATACATTAGTATGTTATATAAACATTACTGAAATAGAACAATGTTGCTTACAATGAGCAACATCCAATCCATTAGATATATAAACCCGATCTGAGTATTTTTGTTGTGTAATAGCAATAGTTGAAGGAAACAGATATATTACAGGGGAGAAGCAATCACAATGACCGAGGAGAACGATAAAGAGAGAACCGTCCAGAATACCCTTCGCCTCGCCGCCTGCTCCGATCTGCGCAGAAATGTCCTCCTCAGCTTAAAAGAGGACAGAAAAGTGCTCAAGAAGCTGCGTGAAGAGCTGGACGTCAACGCTTCAACTGCTATACATGCATTGAGAGATCTTGAGAAGGATATGCTCGTCTTTCAGGATGAGGACAGGAGCTATGCGCTGACGAAGATCGGTGAGGTGATCGCGTTGAAGGTCGCCGATGTGATGGATGCCATCGATGTCTTGAAGGAGCACGAGGACTTCTGGCTCACCCATGACCTCAGCGGGATTCCGCCGCATCTTCTCGAGCGGATCGGCTGGCTGAAGGGCGCCACGCTCCTCGAGAACCCGGCCACCGATATCTTCCAGGTGCACGAATCATTCGTCTCCCTGCTGGCGGGGGCCAGAAAGATCAGAGGGGTCTCCTCCATCTTCGTCCCGCAGTACCCCATCCTGTTTGAGGAGCTGATACTCAAGAAGAAGGCCGATGTGGAGCTGATCGTGACGGAAGACGTGCTGCAGAAGATTAATAAGGACATTCTGCAGGCGATCTTTGCCGACGAGGACTCGCGGCTCACGCTGTACATGATCGAGAGAGGGGCGAAGGCCGCGTTCTCGGTGACCGATTCGTACATCTCCCTGGGCCTGTTCTACAACGACGGCACCTACGACTATAACCGGGATCTGGTGAGTTCGGATCCGAGAGCGATACGATGGGGTGAAGAACTGTTCGAATGGTATCGAGAGGGGGCGAATCTTATAGAGCGGTAATTATAGCGGAGTTACCGCTCCCATTGTGGAAACAGGACGATGTATGCAGTAGAAGAAGTTTATAAAGATGGCTGGTCTGATTCATTAAACCAACTGGTCAAGGACTTCTACCCGACTATCGACAGATTTGTAACGTTTCTGACAACGAGCTCGATATTTATCGGGATTATGGGCTTTCTCGTGCCGTATTTCGCTTTCCTGCTCTACGGCATACCGCATAACTACTGCCTGCTCGCGTCCTCGTTCCTGCTCACGTTTGCCATCTACAGCCATAACAAACTGACGGATCTCGAGGAGGATGCGGTGAACGTGCCGGAGAGGGCGGGGTTTATCGAAGAGAACAAAAAAACAGTGATTATCACGCTTTCGGCGGCATATGTTGCCGCCCTGCTGCTCGCATTTCTCATCAACCCCTTTGCGATCGTGATCATCCTCTTCCCGATCTTCTGCGGTCTTGTCTACAGCATCAAGATCGCCGGGTTCCGGCTCAAAGATATCACCGGCATAAAAAACGTCGTCGTCTCGCTGCCGTGGGCCGTCATCGGGGCATTCCTCCCCGCAGCGGTCTATCTCGACGAACTCATCCTGATCCCCCTGGTATTCTACTTCTTCTTCGTGAAGCTGATCATCAACACGGTCCTCTTCGACGTGCGGGACATCGAGGGCGACCGGCTGGCCGGCGTGAAGACGGTACCGAGCGTGATCGGGAGGGAGCGTACGCAGACGCTCCTGCTGGTGCTGAACTCGACGTTCATCCCCTGGCTCCTGCTCACCTACTGCTGGGGCTTCTTCCACCAGTACCTCCTGGTCTTTGCCTTCATCATACTCTACGGCTACTGGTACATCCTGTACTTCTGCAGCAGGGAAAAGATCGGAAAATCCCTGGATCTCCTGGTCGATGGCGAGTGGATACCCGTCGCGGCGCTGGCCACGGCGGTTGTGGCCCTGTAAGGGCCCCGGCTCTCCTCCCGGGCGCGCGGGAGGCGGTCGATGCGATCTCTGCCGGCCTGGTGCCGAACCTGGTTTATATTGTCGGGCGCTCCCCCGGGCTCTTCCGGGCGGCGCACCGGCAACACCCCCTCTTTTCTCCGGTCCGGCGGCCGGCTCCCAATTATAATGATTAATCATGATTAATTATAAATACGATGAAGACCATTCATGTTTGATGTACCTGAATGCCACAGAACAGCGCGTAATCGGTACACATTTCACTTTTGCTACTCGGGGCGCCGCTTTCCGTGCTAAGCGGCATATTCATTTTATCGTATAATTGAAGGGCCGATCTCTCTGCGATTTCATGCAGAGGGGAGGGTTCTTTGATGCGATATACCAGGGAGGATACCATGATCGCGAAGATGGAAACGCCAAAACCGATGCGCCGTGACGTGTACGACCTCATCGGGGAGCTCGGGGGCATGCAGCCGCAGGAGAGGAGGATCCGGGCCATGCAGGACCTCGAAGCCCTCGGCGACCCGAGGGCGGTCTCTGTCCTGATCGAGACCCTCCGCGACGCCGATCCGGAGATCCGGAAACACTCGGCAAAGGCGCTCATCGCGTTCCGGAGCGTGCGCTCCGTGGACGCCCTGATCGAGACGCTGATGAACGGGGATGAATGGTGGATCACCCGGCGCTACGCCGCCCTCGCGCTCGGGAGGATCCAGGGATACCGGGCGACGGCGGCCCTCGCACGCTACCAGAACGAGGCGGTACCGGGCGGCCGGGCAGCCCCGGAGGAGGCCCGCACGCCGTAACGGGCAGAGGCCGCGGGCAGGCTCCGGTGCAGGAGGAGGGAGATGGCGAAGATCGCCGGCATGGATGCGGAGCGCGGGCGATGGCTGCTGATCGCGTCAGCGGTGATCATCAACCTGGCCATGGGCAGCATCTATGCCTGGAGCGTCTTTGTCGACCCGCTCGCCGGGCACTACACCGAGGCCCTGGGGCAGGCGGTGAGCGCGAACCAGGTCCTCCTCCCGTTCTCCATCTTCCTGGTCTGCTTTGCCGTCGCGATGCCCCTTGCCGGCAGGTACATCGAGGCCTGCGGCCCGCGGGCCGTCGCGATGCTCGGCGGCGTGCTGACCGGGGCGGGCTGGCTGCTCGCGTCCATGGCAACCTCGCTTGCGATGCTGTACGTCGTCTACGGCGTGATTGGCGGCGCCGGGGTGGGCGTCACCTACGGCGCCCTCCTCACCGTCGCCGCCCGCTGGTTCCCGGACCGCCGGGGCACGGCGATGGGGCTCACCCTGCTCGGGTTCGGCGCCTCCCCCGTCCTGATGGCAACCATCGCGGGCAGGCTGCTTGCGCAGTTCGATGTCATGGCAGTCTTTCGGATCTTCGGGGTCGCGATCCTCGCAACGATCGTCCTCCTCTCCCTCCCGCTCGCCCTCCCCCCGCCGGGATGGCGGCCCGCGGGCCACGCCCCGCCGCCGGCGCCCGGGCCGGAGCCCGGCCCGGCGGCCTGCCCCGCACTCCACGGGCTCACCCGGAGCGAGATGCTCCGGACATCGAGCTTCTACGGCCTCTGGATCTGCTTCTTCATCGGCTGCGTGGCCGGCCTGATGGCAATCTCCATAGCAATCCCGGTCGGCACCGAGATCGTCGGGATCGAGGCCGGGTTTGCCACCCTGCTCGTCGGCCTCTTTGCGATCTTCAACGGCGGCGGCAGGCCGCTCTTCGGGGCGCTGACCGACCGGTTCACCCCCAGGAACACAGCGATCCTCTCGTTCGCCCTAATCACGCTCGCTTCCCTCACCCTCTGGCGGGTGCCGACGACCCCGGTCTACATCATCGCATTCGCCATCCTCTGGGGCTCGCTCGGCGCCTGGCCGGCGATCGCCCCCACCTCCACGGCCGCCTTCTTCGGGATGTGCGACTACCCCCGCTGCTACGGCGTCGTCTACCTGGCCTACGGCGCCGGCGCCCTCGCCGGCCCCATGCTTGCCGGCAGCGTCCGGACCGCCACCGGCAGCTACCTCGGGGTCTTCCCCTACGTCGCGGCGCTTGCGGCCGCGGGCATCGTGATTGCGCATCTGCTGATGCACCCTCCGGGGAAGGAAGCGGGGACGACTGAGGAAGCAGAGACGGCGTGAACGGCGGATACGGCCGATACAGCAGAGTGAAGGGAGAAGCCGGAACAATAGAGCGCTGTCTCGGCACCTGCCTCCCCCATCGCCTGCCGCCCGGCATGGGGAACAATACCTATATGCAGGAGTGTGTAGCAGCGGCTGCAACAGAGCAGGAGATGGTGCAACCATGGAAGAGAAAGAGTCACCATACGAGTGCCGGTGCGCATTCGGCGAGAATATCTGCGAGATGCACAGGCGGTTCCACGATATGACGGATGCCGTCGGAAGAGCGGGAGAGCGGAGCATGCCCGTGATCCGGGGTGCCGGGATTCCGGTCGATGTCCGGGAGACCGGGGACGAGATCGTCGTCGCCGCAGACCTCCCCGGCATGGAGGGAGGCGACGTCACCATACGGCTTACCCGGCCAGCAACGCTGAAGATCCATGCCCGGCGGCGAAAGGAGGAAGAGAAAGGCTACGCAGTCAGGGAGCGGGCCTCCGGCGAGATGATCAGGATCGTGGATCTTCCTGCAGACGCCACGGACGAGGGCTCGTCGGCCGACCTCAGAAACGGTGTTTTGACCGTGCGGCTGAAGAAGATCCCGGAGGAGCGGGAGGGCGAGATCCCGGTCCGCGGGGAGGAGTAGCCGCAGGGGGCTCGAGCGGGAACCTCAAGCGGCCTCATTAAAGGAGTCCCCTGGGGATAAGCTCGGCAGCCGGGCGCCGACTCCGATAGCCGCTGCACTGGGGGCGATATGTGTAATCTCTCCCGCTCCCTACCCGTACCCCGGAGACAGGACGATGTTTCAGAGAACCATACGGGGTGGATAGCATCCCGCACGCATGGGATCCGCAGGACTACCGGCAGCACTCCTCCGCCCAACAGGCGTGGGCGCGGGAACTGGCCCAGAAGCTCCGGTTGCGAGGCGATGAGCGGGTGCTCGATCTCGGGTGCGGCGACGGGACGGTGACCGCGGAGATCGCAGCCCTCCTGCCCCGCGGATCGGTGGTCGGGCTTGACATATCCCGCGACATGATCTCTTACACCCGGGAGCGCCTGCCACCCGAGCGGTACCAAAATCTCCGGTTCGTCGAGGGCGACATGTTCGACCTGCCGTTTTATCGGGAGTTCGACGCGGTCTTCTCCAACGCCGCCCTGCACTGGGTCTCCGACCACGGCAGGGTCTATCGGGGCATCGGGCGTGCGCTTTTACCCGGCGGGAGGGTGCTGCTCCAGATGGGCGGCAGAGGGAACGCCGCGCCCGTTCTCGCTATCGCGGACGAGATGCTGGCAGAAGAACCCTGGAACGAGCTCTCGCTGGCTTTTCCGGGACATATGCCTTCTACGGCCCGGACGAAGAGCGGCGATGGCTCGAAGGGTCCGGGCTCTCGCCCCTGCGGGTCGAGCTGATCCCGAAGGATATGGCCTTTGATGACCGGGACGGCCTCGCCGGATGGGTCCGGACCACCTGGCACCTGTACCTCGAACGGCTGCCTGAAGATGCCCGGCCGGGTTTCGTCGCCGGCGTGGTGGAGCGCTACGTGGCGAGACACCCCTCTGCCGACGGCCGTATCCACGTCCCCATGGTCCGGCTCGAGGTGGAGGCGGAGGCAGAGGCGGAGGCGGTCAGGCCGTAGTCAAGCGGCAGACCCCTCTCTTTCCGTAGCCGGTAACAAGCGGTCCGATCCGAAGCAGACGTCCTCTCCCGGTACCTCGACGATAAGAATACCCTCGAATGGTTCGACAGGATCCTGCTGGAGAAGGCGATATGGTTTGTATTCAGGTCGATTGATCCGGCATGAGGTGCAGATAGGGCAGATGCAACAGTCCTCACGGAAAATACGCAATATCAAGTGCGATGAGCTCTCATTCTCCAGTCTTCTAACTGCTCCCGACACTCGGCCAGGGGCAAGCGGCTATTCTTCTGCAGCATCATCTCTAACGCAACAATTGCCTGCTCATAATCTAACGCCTCTTCCTGCAACAGTTGGTTGAGGCACCAGAGGATGCCATGAACCGATATGCCGGCCTCTTCCGCGGCTCTTCTCAGGCATCTATCGCCGGTCAGCATCGGGCAACCGAGATCTTTTGCCAGAACGAGGGCGAAGACGTCCGGAACTGAAAGGCATGTATGACGGGCCTTTATGCTGATTGCTTCGCTCACCAATCTCCCCTGCAGCTCTTCGACCCGCAGTCCGGAATAACTTTGTCGAATCTCCACAGAGCCGCGTATCTCTTCTATCACGACGTCGGGAGTGACCAATTGAATCTTAAGGCTGAAAAATCGTGATAAGAGGCCCCCGTTCTGCAGATCTATCAGAATATTTGCATCAATGACATAGCTCGATGGGGAATCCTCCATGCCTCTCCTCCTCGATGGCGCAGAATCTTTCAATACTCTCCCCGAAGAGTTCCGAAGCTCGTGAGGAGGAGATGATGCCCTCGGTATACGCCCTCATAACCAGGCGCTTCATCCGTTTCGGTTCCTCCGGTGGGATCTGATCGCCGGGTTCTCGCTGACGCCAGTTCTTCTCGCTGAATATCTCGAAGAGTCGATGGTATTCTTTCTGGGAGATGATGCCCAGATCTCTCGCACGGTAGATCCATGCCTGCATGGAGAGGCCGTATTTATGTTTGAGCAGGTGCAGTTCGAAGAGATCCAGCCTGGTCCGACGCTCTCCAAGTTCCATTTTTGCAATGCTCTCCGGAACCAAGAATGCTCCTGCAAACCGAAACGCACACTTCTCTCTGCCTTCCTCGGTATCCATATCCTCGGGAGGGAGAACCATGAGGTGCCCGAGCTCGTGAGCCAGGCTCAGCCGCTGACGGTCACCTGGAACGCCATCCCGCACCGCGACGACGGGAGTGCTGTTAAACCAGAACGTGACGGCCTCAAAGGTTTCGGGTGCGGGCACAACACCCACTTTTATGCCGCGATCTTCTAAAAGGTCGGTGAGGCTTTCAATAGCATCGAATCCCAGGTTCCATTCATACCGCAATTTTTCAGCAACCCGTTCAATCTCTTCGATGCCTGATACTTGTATCGGGTAGCCTAACGGCATACGAAATGCCGACGTCATATCGATATCCAGGAGGTCCTCGACTTCCAGGTAGCGTTCCAGCCAGTCTCTGACCCGCTCTTTGACGATCACTTCTTCTTTGTGGCTCATCTCCAGTCGGCGAAACGCAGGCGCTTCCAGCTTGATATGGTAGGTCTTTGGGCGGAGGAAATACTCTATCTTTACATCCAGTGCCTTACTCAGACGGATAAGCACCCCGGAACCGGGGATGTTTATCCCCCTCTCATACTTCGATATCGCATTCGCGCTGACACCGGCTCTCCCTGCAAGTTCCCGCTGGCTTAATCCCCGCATCTGGCGAGCCATCTTTAACCGTTCCGCGATTGCCATCGCATATCACCTCATCTCTGCTCCATGCCGGAAGTTTACAAAACACTATAGTATTCTCAGTATGTAAACCTGCCGCAGATGCCACGTCGGGAGATGCGGGGAATGTGATATGCTTCCGCCGGTTTAACGTGATTAGTTGACTATTTCACGCATGGGATTATTCCTACTCGTGTAAACCCTGCTGCCACGGAGGCTCATAACTCGGAACCCGGCGGCCGTGTCCACGTCCCCATCCCATGGTCATCCCTATCCCTCCCCTCATAAGGGCACCAGCTCGCCAAGCACCCTCGTGCGGTACCGCTCCTTAAGCGCCGCCTCCGTCACCACATCCACCTTGCACCCGAGGTCATCCTCCAGGTCCTGGATGAGCGCGATGTGATCGAGAAGGCTTCTGCCCGGCTCCATCTCCACCAGAAGGTCGAGGTCGCTCTCGGAATCCGCCTCGCCTCGGGCGACCGACCCGAAGATCCGCAGGTTTGTTGCGCCGTGTCGCTTGGCTATTGCAAGAATCGTGGATCGCTTCTTCCGGATTGCATCCAGTGTCACGGACATGCCTGCTCAAGAAATGCTATCGTATCGGGTGCAGTGGCTATAAACCTGCCTCACAGGACTGCCCTGCGCAAAAATACTCCCAAGATATGCCCATGATATTCCCACGATATCCCCACGATATCCCCAAGAGACGATCCCCTTTCGCCGAAGGCTACTCCCGCAGATACCTCCCGCCGACCGGCACGAACCGGTCCGGCTTCTCCGCCTGCGGATACCGTCTGATATTTTCCAGTTCGAGCGCGAGCCAGGGGCGCTTCTTCGCCCCTCCTCTCGCCTCCCCTTTTCCTTCCCCTTTCCAGACCCGCACTCCCTGCCACCTCTCCTGATCGCCCAGATACGCCTCCAGTTCCTCCCGGGTGAGAAACACCGCATCCCCATACGTATCCAGGAACGTGAGCGGGTCGTCGGCGACGATGATCCGCTTGATATCCGCCTCCCCGACGTAGCCAGTATCCTCGTGCGACTGGTAGAAGACGAGCTTCATGCCACGCCGGAGATCCTTATAGACGGTTGCCGGCTTGACAAAGACGGTCTTCCCCTCCTCAAAGAA
>JAHKLN010000112.1 GCA_020854755.1 Methanomicrobiaceae archaeon
AGGGCGGGAGCGATTGCCCCCACGGTCCGCTACACCGGGACAGTCAGAGAAAACCGGATCCGGGATATCAATATCTGCTCAAGAATTTTCATCCGGTATGCCTGTGGCCTTCGGGGATTCATGTCGTTTCATCGGCTGTTCCCCTGGCCTGCAGGGTTTCATACCCGGTTTCGCACAAGAGAGGCAATGCCCGGGCAGCAGCCGTGGCCGGATGCTGCCCCGGATCCGGCCTGCGTGGCGGACATCCGGTGATTCATGTGCACCACCGGCCTGCCGGCTATTTCGGATATTCTCCGTGTGCCTGCAAGCCTCCGGTCAGTGGTGCGCCGGCATCCGCGGGGAGCGAGACCTCCCGGCAGAGGCATTCAGGGATGGCCACTATCCGGTTCTGTCGGGCGGACGGGATCGTCTGGAGAGCGGATCAGACCCATTCTCTCCGCTCCGGGTCAGATCTGCGCGGAGAACATCCGCGTGATCTGGTCTATTGCGGCCTTCTCATGGATCGCCCCGCGCTCAACGGATTGACCGATCCGTATAATCGTCCGGACATCGTCATGAGTCAGCCGTGAAAAAGAATACTTCTCCCATGTTTTGCGATCCGTATAGAGCCAGAGATCTCCGAGCATACGGCGCAGGGCACTGATGTCTTCCTCAGCAAGACGTAACCATTCTTCCCCGAGGGTGTTGCGTATTGTTGCTGCTGCGGCATCGACGCTTCTTTCCTTCTTTAACTGGAATACTCTCCTTCCGATCTCATCCTGCGGCACTTCAGGCATGCATTTAGCTGCACCGTCTCGATATATGAGTCTATTGCTCGCCTGCGCATCGGTGCGGGGTGAGACGCAGGTCTTCTCCGTGTGCTGGCAGGGAGGTTCATCAGACCCTCTCAACTCACCCTATCATGCCGTCAGGCGATGGAAAACCGGGGAACTATGCGCACTTCTCCGACCCTCACCCGCACGGCTTCAACGCACCAGACTGTAGCGGAGAGGGGGCTTGCCCCTTCGCATACGCATCTCCAACCGGTTATCAGCCCTCTGGAGTCACCTCGAGATCCATGATGCCATGTGGGGAGGACGCCTCCTCTTGATCCCCTTCTTTGCGGAAAAAAGCCTCTGGACTCCAGAGAGTGTCCCGCCGCCACCCTGATCCCTGCGGGATGGACCGGATAGTAGTCTTCAGTCGTTATATCCGGAAATATCAACTCACCCTTATAAATCGAAAAATCTGGTGCGTTGCCTATTTCGTTCCTATACACGGCACCCCGGGCTGTCCTCACGGGAAAGGCCGGAGGGGGGGAGGGGTCTCCCCCCCATGGCGATGGTCGCCACAGTCCACTACACCGGGACGGTCAGAGAAAACCGGACCCGGAATATCGATATCCGCTCATGAATGTTCATCCGTTGCGCCTGTGGCCGTAAAACGGATTTGTGGGGGTTTTAGATATTTGCCATCAAAATCCCGGGGTACCGTGCATAGATCCGTGACACGGAACGGAGATAAGAACCCTGCATGCAAAAAAGGGAGAGCCAGTGGGAGCGGGTTCGTGCAGGGGCGCCCCTGCCGATGCCCAGGACGGCGCAGGGGAGCTATACCGAGGTCCGCGCCTTGATCTTCTTGAGGCGGAAGAGCTCTTCACGCTCCATCTCATCGAGCCGCATCTTGATGAAGTCCCTGGCCTCACTGAGCTCCGGGATCACCTTGAACTCGAGCGCATTCACCCGGCGTTTGGTGCTCTCGATCTCGTCGAGCAGCTTCTTCATCGTGGTCTCGATCTCGGCACTCCGGATCACCGACTCCACGAGCTCCTCATACGCGGTCGCGGTCTCGTCGAGTGCCGGCGATGTCCCGATCAGGCCGTACCCCCGGTCGGTGATGCCTTTCCTCACGCTGGCCGCCTCGATCTCGGGCACCACAACGCCCATAATGTTCTTGCTCTTGAGATCGATCGTCGGAGTCGCCTTTACGGAGAACGCCGCTGCCTTGATATTGATGGTGCCCTCGAGGGTGTTTAAGAGCGCAATCATCTCGCTTGCGTGCTCGTACTTCTCCATGAGATCCCCGCGGCTGTTCTTTGCCTCCCCGAGCACCTTAAAAAATTCGAGGATCAGCCCGTCGCGCTTCATCTTCAGGATATTGTAGCCACGCTCGGAGAGCTTGATCTTTCTCTTCAGGTTGATCAGTTCGGACCGCGTCGGCTTTACGTCGCGAAGCGCCATACAGCATTACTCCGTTGCAGCAGAAGCTGCGGTTGGCTGTGTCCTGCCCCGGTACTTCGGGTGATACTTCTCAATCAGCGCCCGGTCGATCCGCACGAGCTGCTCCTCGGGCAGCGTCGACAGCAGTTCCCAGCCGAGATCAAGTGTCCCCTCGATGGATCGATCCTCGTACGGGCCCTGCCGGACCATCCGGTCCTCAAAGAGGTCGGCAAACTCCAGGAACATCCGGTCACGCTCCGAGAGCGCGTCCTTTCCGACGATGGCAACCAGGCCGCGGAGATCATTGCCTTCCGCATACGCCGCATATATCTGGTCGGAGACCTTCTTGTGGTCTTCGCGGGTGTGCCCTTCCCCGATACCGAGGTTCATCAGCCTGGAGAGCGACGGCAGCACGTTGATCGGCGGGTAGATGCCCTTCCGGTGCAGCTCACGCGAGACGACGATCTGGCCTTCGGTGATGTACCCGGTCAGGTCCGGGATCGGGTGCGTGATATCGTCGCCCGGCATCGTCAGGATGGGGAACTGGGTGATCGAGCCCTTCACCCCCTGGATGATGCCCGCCCGCTCGTAGATGCCGGCAAGATCCGTGTACATGTACCCCGGGTAGCCTCTCCGCCCGGGCACCTCCTCGCGCGCCGCGCCGATCTGCCGGAGCGCCTCGCAGTAGTTGGTCATGTCGGTCAGGATGACAAGCACGTGCATCCCGAGCGTGAATGCGAGATACTCCGCAGTGGTCAGTGCCAGGCGCGGGGTGATGATGCGCTCGACCGCAGGATCGTCTGCCAGGTTGAGGAAGACCACGGCCCGCTCAAGGGCGCCTGTCCGCTCGAAGTCTGCCATGAAGTGGTTCGCTTCCTCCTTCGTGATGCCCATGGCGGCGAAGACCACGGCGAACTGCTCTTTTGAGCCCAGCACCTTGGACTGCCGCGCAATCTGGAGGGCGATATCGTTGTGGGGAAGCCCTGCACCCGAGAAGATCGGGAGTTTCTGTCCTCGAACAAGCGTGTTCATCCCGTCGATCGTCGAGATACCGGTCTGGATAAACTCCTCCGGGGATGCCCGGGCGAACGGGTTGATCGCAGCGCCGGTGATGTCCAGGCGCTTCTCCGGGACGATCTCCGGGCCGCCGTCGATCGGCTTTCCTCCGCCGGAGAGGATCCTGCCGAGCATCTCTCTCCCGACAGGCATCTTGATCGTCTCGCCGGTGAACCTGACACCGCTGTCCCTCCCGATCCCGGCGGTGGTCTCAAAGACCTGCACCACCACGAGTTCGTCGCTGGTGTCCAGCACCTGCCCCCGTTTGACGGTGCCGTCGTGGAGCACGATGTTCACGAGCTCGTTGTAGCCGACGGGCTCCGTCTTCTCGACGAAGAGCAGGGGTCCGGCGATCTGGGTTATTGTCTTATACTCTTTCATGTTACGCCGCCCTCAGTGCATTGAATTCTTCATCCATACGGCCGAGGATCTCCGCCAGCACCGGCTTGTAGTCCTTGATGAACTTGATCTGCGGCAGCTCGTTCTTCGCGCGGATCGCCATGACCTGCTGCGGGAGCACGCCTGCCGCCTGCGCTGCGTATGCAAGATCGGAATACTTCCGGATCGCCTTCATCATATCGTACTGCTTCGTCATGTCGCAGAACGTATCCACATCATCGTAGGCGTTCTGCTGGAGGAAGATCTCGCGGATCATCCGCGCCACCTCGATCGTAACCTGCTGCTCCTCGGGAAGCGCGTCGGATCCGACCAGCTGGACGACTTCCTGCAGTTCGGCCTCCTCCTGGAGCACCTCCATGGCCCAAGCCCGGATCTTGTTCCACTCCGGCGATACGTTCTCGTCGTACCAGCCGGTGAGGCTGTCGAGATACAGGGAGTAGGAGTTCAGCCAGTTGATCGCAGGAAAGTGGCGGCGCTGCGAGAGTTTCGCATCCAGCGCCCAGAAGACCTTGACGATACGGAGGGTGTTCTGGGTGACCGGCTCGGAGAAGTCGCCGCCCGGCGGCGAAACCGCCCCGATGACGGAGACGGAGCCGTATGTCCCGTTTATGTTCCGCACACGGCCTGCGCGCTCGTAGAACTCCGAGAGGCGGGCGGCCAGATATGCGGGATACCCTTCCTCCCCCGGCATCTCCTCAAGCCGTGACGAGATCTCGCGCATCGCCTCCGCCCACCGCGAGGTGGAGTCTGCCATCAGGGAGACATCGTAGCCCATGTCGCGGAAGTACTCGGCGATCGTGATCCCGGTATAGACCGATGCTTCACGTGCCGCGACCGGCATATTGGAGGTGTTTGCAATCAGCGTCGTCCTCTCCATCAGCGGCTTTCCGGTTTTTGGGTCCTGGAGATGCGGGAACTCGATCAAGACCTCCGTCATCTCGTTCCCCCGTTCGCCGCAGCCGATGTAGACGACGATCTCGGCGTCGCTCCATTTTGCAAGCTGCTGCTGCGTGACGGTCTTGCCGCTCCCGAACGGGCCCGGGATCGCCGCCGTTCCGCCCTTCGCGATCGGGAAGAGCCCATCGAGAATGCGCTGCCCGGTGATCAGCGGAATGTCCGGGTTCAGCTTCTCGGCAACCGGCCTTGGCGTTCGCACCGGCCAGCGCTGCATCATGGTGAGCTCCGTTCCGTCCTCAAGGGTGCAGACGACCTCATCGACCGTGAACGAACCCTCTTTGATGGATTTCACCACTCCGCCCCTGATGTTCGGGGGGACCATCACACGGTGGAGGATGTTCGTCTCCTGCACCTCGCCGATGATGCTGCCCGGCCCGACCTCATCCCCTGCCTTCACCGTCGGTTTGAAATCCCACTTGATCTCCCGGTCAAGGCCGGGTGCGGATACGCCCCGCTCGATGAAGTTCCCCATCTTGTCGACGAGCACGCTGAGGGGGCGCTGGATGCCGTCATAGATACTTTTTAAGAGCCCGGGCCCGAGTTCCACGGCAAGGGAAAGGCCCGTGTTGCTGACAGGCTCTCCCGGCCTGATGCCGGATGTGTCTTCATACACCTGAATGATGATGTGGTCACCCTGGATCTTGATGACCTCACCCATCAGTTCTTCGTTGCCGACCTTCACCACATCGTACATGTGGGCATCGAGTCCCACAGCAGTGACGACGGGACCTGCAATCCGCTGGAGGACCCCCCCTGTGCCGGCGTTCTTTGATGTTACGTCTTTTACTTCCACAGATCAACACCCACTGATCTCTTTATTCGCTCTCTCAAGGACATTCCCCCTTCCTGGGCTCCGATCGCAATCACGGTCGGCCGGATTGAGTTCTCGAGCGTGCTTAAAAGCCGTGGCGGGATCCGGTTCAAGTCCTTGCTCTCCATTACCAGTATGCCGACCTCTTCGTCCTCAAGCACGGTACTGATATGCTTTCTGAGTTTCTCATCGTCCTCAGCAGCATAGATCTTCTGCACCCCTGCAAGCCTGAAGCCGACAATGAATTCACTGCTGCCTATTACCGCAATCTCCATTCACATCACCAGATAGCCTCTGATCCTCTCCGGGGGGAGCTTTGATTCCTTCCCCCGCGTGATCGCACGGAGGTTGAAGACCTCGAACTTCTTCAGCTCGAGGTATGCAAGGATCGGCCAGATGGAGAAAGGGTGCATCTTTGTCATTCGTTCCATCTCAGCCAGCTTGACACGCGTCAATGCGATTTCTTTCTCTTGCAGTGAACGTTCTTTGAGAGCGCCTTCCTTCTTCAGGTCCTCAAGTACTGCAAGCAGCTTCCTCTCGGTGACCCGCTCCATCAGGGCATCGATGAAGGCATCGAGATCCTCGATGTCATAGATATGCTGCAGTTCTTCGACGGAGAACGATCCTCCGGGGACCATGAACTCCATCACCTCCCCCCTCTCATGCTGCGCTCTGAGCCTGAAGAGATTCTGCAGGTTTCGAATATCGATCTCAAGTTGGACGTAATCGATGAACGCCCTGCCCTTCTTGACGCCGCGGGCATCTGCTATGACGTCGGCGTAGAACTGCTTGTAGAGCTCGTTTTCAAGACGGGCGAACCATCCGGATTCCGCCGCTTCCTCAAACTCACGTGCGAGAACCGGATAGAGGCGCCATCCCTTCAACAGGTCGACGATCTTTGCCGGGGAGTCCTCAGCAAGGAGGCGATCCTGAAATGCCCGATCGAGCTCTCCTGCTGGCACCAGGACCTCTTTGATCCTGCCTGCAGGAAGACCCTGGTCCTTGCCCCGCAGGATGGTAAGCACGTTCTGGATATCCCAGCGGCGCAGATAGCTCGAGGTGAGGTGCTGCAGGGGACCGGGCAGGATCTCCAGGAGTTTCTGGTATTCCTTTGCCAGGTTCCAGCTCAGTGCGACCTCGATCAGATCGATGCCGCTGAACGCTGTGCTCAGCTCATCGATCTCCCGTTTGTATGTGGTCTCCTGAATGCTACGGGTAATCTCTGGAAGGCCCATGTTCAGCAAGCGGATGTACTCATCGCGCGGGATCAGCTTCGCTTTCCGTACGCGCAGGCGGGTGCCGACATAGATATACGGAGACGGACCGACTAATGCGGGCATATATCATGACCTCCTCAGGCAAACAAGATATCAGATGCGTCCTTCAGCCCCGATTCCCACATTCCGTCGAGGAAGGTGCGATAACTGAGGTCGATCTTCAGATCGCCGTCGATACTCTCCACAATGACGCCGCCTTCGATCTCCACCGCGTCTCCCAGGCGGTAGCCGGCGAAGGAACTCTCCCGTGCAATCAGATCCTTCACCACCGGCATGTCGCGCCGGTTGCAGTACACGACGCCTTCCCTGATCTCTCCGGCGGCCTGCATGAGGAGTTTTCTGACCGCCTCGTGATGGAAGTTCTCCGGCAGATCCGACAGAGCGGCGAGCGTCGACTGGTAGACCTGATCCAGGATCTCCCTCTGGGCGTTTAAGATCTGCCGTTTGACAACCAGGTTGGCGGCAGAGACCTCCTGATCCGTGATCTTCTGTATCTGCCCTGATACGTCCCGCTCAGCTCCGAGCTTGATCTCTTCAACGCGCTCCTGTGCTGCCTCCAGAATCCGGTTTACCTCTGCCTGGGTTTCACTCCTGATCGCCCCGGCCTCTCTCCGCCCTTTGTTCCGTATGTCATCGACGACAGCTTCAAGTCCCATCGTAGACTCCATTTAGAACAGAATCAGCAGCGAGACGACAAGCCCAAAGATGACAATCGTTTCGGGAATGACCGTAAGCAGCAGTGCCATACCGAAAACATCCCTGTTTTCTGCAGTGGCCCCGACTGCCGCCGAACCGATGCCGTACTCGGCCCAGGCAGCGGCAAGGCCGGTAATGCTCACGGCAAGCGCTGCGGCAATTGCCTGCGTTCCCAACTGCGATGCTTCGATCATTTCAACCGTCATAACTGCTGTCTCTAAATCTACCATTTTAATCCTCCGTAAATTTCTTTCTCATTCCAAATGGATTGTAACGCTCTCCACCGCCTTTGTAAAACTTGGTGAAGAACTCCACGTACTGCAACCTGAGGGACTGAAGACCTCCTCCCAGGAGACCGAGTGCCGTATTCAGGAGGTGTCCAACAAGGAGGACCAGAATCCCCAGAATAATGAATACGATACCTACTGCTGTCAGATGCTCGAGCTGAGGTGCGATCAGCATCTCAATGGCAATCAGGTTCACCACCATGGCAATTGCAACAGACGATAATCCGACGGCGGAAAGACGCGTATAGGACATCGCGTGGCTGATGATGGTCGGAATCTCGATCAGTTCGAGTGCCGATTCCCGCATAATGGCTACTGCACCGAAGACAAGGAGTAGAGCGCCCGCGAGTGTGGCGACGTTCAAGCCCATCACCAGCGCCGGAGCACCGGTCAGATCCGGCATCAGCGGGATCGGAGCAATCGACCAGATTATCGTCAGGATGCCGTACATCATTGCAATCCAGCCAAGCTGCGCCATAACCCCGACCATCTCGCGGTGTTGGGCGTGATTTACTGCATTCAGAATACGTCCGAGCGTAATCTGAAGAATACCTATCCAGACTGCGATCACCAGAAGAAGAATGATATCCGCCTGATGGCCCTGCGCAAACGTACCGATCTCAAGGTGCCTGCTGACTATCGGGTGCCAGAGCGCAAAATCGGTGGCGCCCGGATGGCATCCGAAGAACTCGGCGTACAGCACACCGAAGATGATGCTGAAGATGCTTGCGTTTCTGAGCACGCCAAGAAGATTCTGTATCGCCTCTCCTTTGAGCACCCGTCGAAGGCCAAGAGCGAAACCAAGCAGGATCAATCCGTACCCGATGTCCCCGAGAATGATCCCGAAGAACAGCGGGAAGATGATCGACACCATGATGGTCGGATCAAGTTCATCGTACCGAGGCCGGGAATAGGTGTCGATGATCAACTCCGTCGGCTGTGCAAACGAAGGGTTATCGTACTCCACCGGCGCGTGATGCTGATCGCCCGGCTCTTCGATCTCGGTGACCAGGGCCCGCCCTCCCGTCGACAGCGAGAGTCTGGACTTGATCCTGTCCACCTCAGTCGTCGGCACCCAGCCCTCGGCAATGAAGGCCTGCTGTGTGGTGGCGAATCTGAGAGGCGCTTCCGCCTGTTCGACTTCGGCCGTGAGGAGTTCTTCGCATGCAACGATAAATTCGGTCTGCTGCTTCTTGATCTCCTCGATCTTTGCGTCAAGCCGCTCGATCTCCTCCCGGATGAACGATATCCGCGAGGTATGCTCTGCGATGAGATCCTTCGGGTGGCCCTCGCCCATCGGTACCGGCAGCGCCGCGAAATGAGCATCCAGCAGACAGCGCTCGACGTCGTCCCGGTACGCTACCGGCACAAAGACCGCAATGAACGTGCCTTCCTTGGATGCGGAGAAGAATTTCTCGTGCGGGGCGGGAATCTCTACGTCCCGAGGAATCCTGCCGGTAAATACGGCAATGTTCTCGTACCCGCGGTAGAGATCCAGTTCGATCGGGGCCATTGCGAAGGGCGCAAGCTCCCGGATCTGCTGTTCATGCTCTTTCAATGCCGCATCGCATGCCGCCCGCCGGGCCAGAAGGCCCTCTATCTGCTCCCAGATTACGGGCAGATCGCGATCGATCAGCGCCTTCAGGGCGGAGGCCTGCCGCCTCTGCTCAGGTTCCAGGCTCTCCCTGTCCACCCCGAACATGCCCTCGAGGGATCGGATCTGGATGAGCCGCGAAGAAGCCTCGCCTGCCCCGGACAATGGAGGCCCGATGGTCAGGCCTTCGTGCTCCTCGTCTTCCTTCTCGGTAAAGACCTTGATATGGAAGACATTGTGTGAATACAGTTCCCGGATGATAGTCTCCATCTGATCCCGCGATGCCGCGATGAGCAGATGGCTCATCTTCCTAGGCCGTAACATGCAGCTGCTCCTTGAAGCGCGTAATCAGCAATGCAACCGCTCTATCGAGATTTTTCTTCCCCCTGGCTCTCATGGCGGCAGCGCGCTCTTCACCCTGCTTGAGGATGGCGGCACGCTTCTTCGCTGCTTCATTCCGGGCATCTGCCAGCCGTTTCTTTCTGTACTCCTCAGCATCGGCATTCGCCCTGATAGCCATGTTGTCAGCCTCCAGCCTGGCACCGGAGAGGAGCCGCTCTCTCTCGGCGAGAGCTTCACTGATCATCGTCTGATACTCTTCTTCGGTCTTTTTGATGCTTCTCAACACCTCAACTTTCATCCAACCCTCCTTACGGCAGATCATTATTTGATGAAAATACCTTAATAACTATTGTTCTTTGTGCTCCGGGCTTCATCCGTTTCATCGTATTCGATCACGGCTCCGGGCGGTAACCGCCCGATCCCGACTCCCCCTTCGACGCCGCAAAGGCGGATGCCTGCAAGTTCACCTGATGAGCAGAGCAGGTGCTGGTCGGGATGAGTGCCGCGCTGAATGTCGCACGCAAGCAGAATCTCATCGGCAACAGCCACAATCAGTTTCAGCCTCCCTGATCCGGGATGGCCTTTCGGGAGCACAACCAGCGGCAGGTGGTAGTCCCGCACGAGTGCAAGGAGCATGCGGGCGGGCTCACGCGGGCCCCCTTCAGGAGACGATACGGCCACCAGATCGTCGGGCCGGACCGACTGGCAGTATTCGCCGCCGGGAGCCTCGATGAACAGGGTGAATTGCTTACACGCCTTCCCGACGAGCAGAAATGAGGTGTCCCCGCGTATAAGGAGGCGCCCCCGGGTAAGGGGCACGGTTGTCAGCGCCAGGAAGTATCAGCCTCCGGGGAAAAAATGTGTGGCGATCGCTTCATACTTCGGCGACGTCTTCCGACTGGCAGCTCGGGCACGTCGGCCTCTTGCCGATTCCTTTGAATTTTTCTCCGCACTCATTGCAGCGGTAATTCTTACCTTTTATACCCTCGTCGTACTCGACATCCACCGGTCCACCTACAGTGCACATGGGTTACCACCTCAATAACTGAATTGATGGGAGTGATATAAAACCCTATCGTGCCGCTGAAAAATCAATAGAATCGAGGCAGATATGACAGAAGCAGGCGAGCTCCGTGAAGGCTGCATGCCATCCCCGCAAAGGTTGATCCCGATCATCCGGCGCACTTTTATCATACCGGAAACCCCGGACGAGGCAACGGGCAACGGGATCACATGGGGAGACATGGGGAGAACGAAAATACGGATTCGATTGGCATTTTTACAGTAATTTCATGTCAACCCCTGTGCGCCGGCGAGCGGCATAGGCACATCCATGAAACGGCATGAACCCCCGAAGGCCTCAGGCATACAGCATGAACATGGATGGGGATGCTCACCACCCATCGTCATATAAAAACGCGTATGAGGCCGTAATACGGCCGCAGGCGCAACGGATGAACATTCTTGACGCTGCACCGATACACAGTGTCCGGTTTTCGCAGACTATCCCCGGGACAGTGGACCGAGGGGGACATCCCAACGGGGAGGAATCTCCCCCTCCCCGCAGACCGCCTCCCTCGTGCGGATAGCCGGTGGGAAGCCGTGTACGGGAGCAGAAAGAATCAATCGGCGAGAGCCCCCTGTTTACAGATGCCGGCCTGATGTCCACCGGACCGCCTGCAAACAGGTCGTATATCCGGATGCATATCCGGACGAAGCCCAACGCCGGATTATAGGGCATCGGTTCTCCCCGGCCATCGCATCAGGGAAGAGGAGGCCGCGATAAGGAGCGATGCGGATCACAGCAGCGGTACGGGATACCCAAAGACCGGGTGCGTACCCGTGATGCTTCTCCCCCACAGCCATCGCCGCCAATTTCGCCTCCGGCCGGCTGCTGCCCGCCATTTCCGGACCCAACCCTGATCCCGTGCGAAGCATCCGCGGGAAGTGATGCAACACGCATGTTCCATGACCGGAGGCATACCATCGCTCCCACACGTTTACAGCGTGATCCCGAAGAGGTGCAGCAGAACGAGGACGATAGCCCCCGGCAGTCCCCCGAAGGCGCAGACGATCACCGTCGTCAGCGTGATCGGTATGTCTGGGGCGCCCACCATGCTCATCACCTCGAAGGTGTTGAGCAGAAAGAGCGTCAGCAGGCCCACTGCGGCGTTGATGACGAGTACAACGCCCTTTCTGAGCAGGTAGTAGATCACCGCCGCGATGGCGACGGCAAGAACGATGACAAGTAGCGCTTCTATCATCTATTTACCAATGATCTGCTGGTTATTTAATCGTATGGATGGTAAAATCAGCCGTCCGACGATACGCGGGTCATTCCCGAGCCCCCCGATCTCGCCGAGCATCTCAAAGACGTTGCCGGCATACATCGCCGAGCGGATGGCCTCCCCGAACTCCCCGCCCTCGATCCAGAACGGGTTTGAGACCTCCACCGAGAAGTCTCCCGATAGCGGGTTTGCGGTATGGGCGCCGACGACGTCGTGGATGTAGACCGCACGTTCGTCCCTGATCTCAGATGCCGGGCCGTCCACGATCAGGTTATGGACGCCGATGCCGGGCGCGCCGCCGCCCGACCGGACTGCACTTGCAGTGGTCTGTTCGCCGTAGCGGTATGCCGTCCGAAGATCGTATGCGAAGCACTGGAGCACGCCTTCGCGTACGAAATCCAGCCTTCGTGTCGGCACCGCCTCTGCATCCCAGGCGGTGCTGCCGATGCCGCGGGCAAACGGGTCGTCGTAGAGGGAGAGGCGCTCGTCCGTACACTGCTCGCCCAGTTTTCCGGCAAGGTACGAGCGGCCCGCCTTCACGTTCTTCCCGGAGAGCCCCTGCAGAAATACCGTGCCGATGAGTTGCGCGGCGGCGATGGGGGAGAGGATGACGTCGTACGCGCCGCTCTCGATATCGCGTCCGCCGACCGAATGCGCCGCAAAGAATGCAGCCTGTTCCCCGACGCGACCGGCGTCGATATCCTCCAGAAACGGGGATGAGGCAAACTCGTAGCCGGTGGACTGCCCGCTGATCGTCTCGAGCGAGACTCCGGCATGCGTCCGCTCCATACTGTAGTACGCCCCTTTTGTATTCGCTATCGTGATCACCGACCGCGAGAGGCCGGCGGATCCGCCGGTCACCTCCACCGGATACGCGGACGCCCCCTCAAGCAACTGTCTGATGAGCCCTGCGGCCGATTCGGCGTCGACCGCCAGCGCCGGATCGGCGGAGAGGGGCTTTCTGTCGATCTCCGCAGGCCCGGGCAGGCCGTGCCACTCCTGCGGATCCGCGATCCTGCCGCTCGCGAGCGCGGCATCCAGGCAGGCCTGCCACTTTGCGGGATCGCCTGTGCCCGAGACGCCGATACGGCCATGGTCGATCGTCCGGATGGAGAGACCCCGGATGCGCGATTCTTCGGCGACGCCGATGATCGCCTGCTTGATCTCTGCCGAAATGCCGATGCCCTCGCCGCAGAACACTTCCACCTCTTCTGCACGCCGCCGCCCTTCCGCAAGGATCCGTTCGAGCAGCTCTTCGGTGTTCATCTGCCCCGGCCCCCCACCGTCGCGCTGGAGAGGAGGATGTGCGGCGCACCGTCGCTGACCGGAACGATCTGCCCGCCTTTTCCGCAATGGCCTGCATGCATCTCCCGATCGTTGCCGATGAGGAGGATATTGTGCAGGGTCTTTAAGATCTCGCCGGAGAGGGAGACGTCCCGCACCATGCGGGTGCACTCGCCGTTCTCGATCAGGTAGCCGTACTCTGCATTGAACTGGAAGACACCTCTCCCGGGATCCACCTGCCCGCCCCGTGACCCCTTCAGCAGGATCCCGTCCCCGCACTCCGCGAGGATCTCATCACGCGTCGCATCGCCGTTCTCGATGAAGGTGTTGCTCATCCTCACGAGCGGTGCATCACCATGCTCGGCACGCGCATGCCCGGCCACCCCGTCTCCGACCGCAGCGAGCGTCTCCCGGTTGTGGATATATGCCTGCAGGATGCCGTCCCTGATGATCTCCGTCCGCTGCACGGCCACGCCTTCGGCATCCACCGGTTCGAACCCGTACCCGGGGAGCGTGGGGTCGTCCACGATCAAAAGCCCCTCGCACCCGATACGCTCGCCGATCCTTCCCGCAAGGACCGAGTTCCCTTCTCTGATATGGTCGCCCTCGCTCGCATGGCCGACGGCCTCATGGGTGAATACCCCGGCAAGCTTCGGATCGAGCACGGTGCGGAACGTGCCGCCTTTCGCAAGCCCGGCATCGAGGAGAGCGACCGCCGTCTCTGCGGCCTTCTCTCCGAGTGCCTGCCGGTGCCGGAGGTCGAACCCGGTAATGGTATGGTCGCTCTCGCGCCCCATCTGCATGGTGCCGTTGCGTGCGGCAACCGCCATGATGGAGAATCCCGATCGCACCATCTCGTAGAGGGCCTCGTTCCCGCTGCTGTCCAGGAACCTGACCTGATCGATCGACTCCGAGTACCGCGCCCGGGTATTCACCACCTCCGGGAGGCGGGCCGCCGCCTCGATCTCTGCCAGAAGCCGCGTCTTCTCCTCAAGATCGACGGTGCGGGGATCCTCGCGGAGCGCCGGGACGGGAAGGGCGGCATGCGGTGCCTCCCCGAGCTCCACCCGATCCCCGGTGATTGCGGCGAGCCGCATGGCGGATGCGAGCGCCCCGGAAAGTTCGCCCTTCGATTCAGGATCGAAGTGATCCAGCGTGAGAACGCCCCAGCCCATCGGGCCGAGCACCCGCACGACGGCCCTGTCAAAAAAGGATGTGCCTGCCGACTCGACGACGCCGTTGTCGATATCAATCAGCGTCGCCTCGCCCCTCACGCACCGGACATCATAGTACCGGGGTTCGGACATACGGCATCAGATGGCAGTATGCCCGACGTTCGGGTCCAGGATGCTCGATGCAGGCTGCACTGCAATCTTCTTGATCTTGGTCAGGAAGCCTTCCCGGTTCTCGGGCACGAGCGCGGTCTCGAGCACCTCTTCGATGTGATCGACCGGCACGATCTCGACCTCGTCCCGGTAGCGCTCCTCGATCAGGACGTCGCCGAGATTGGACTTCGGGATGATCACCTTCCGGATCCCCGCCTTTGCCGCTGCCTCGATCTTGAACGTGACGCCGCCGATCGGCAGGACGTCTCCCCTGACCGAGAGGGAGCCGGTCAT
>JAHKLN010000071.1 GCA_020854755.1 Methanomicrobiaceae archaeon
CCGCCCCCCCCCGCGCCCCCGCCCCGCCCCCCCCCCCCACCCCCCACCCTCCGGCCCTCTGACTCCCCCCCTCGCCCCCCCCCCCCCCCCCCCCCCCTCTGCCCCTCCCCCCGTGAGGATAGCCGGGGGGGAGCCGTTTACGGGAGCACATTGATCGAAGGGATAGGAGCGTTGCATCGCAGAATCCGTTTCGATTTTCAAATGAAGCACTCCAGAAGGGAGAGGAATACCCCCGTCCGCCCACCCGCGGCCAACGGGCGGGATAGACTGCAGGTAAGAGTCCGGGCAGGAACTCCGTTCGGATAATATCTGTATGGATGCTCCCTCCCGGGTGTATCCCGACCTCCTGGCCGTCGTTTTTATGTCCCGGGTATACTCCTAGACGACCCGGCTCGTTGTCGAGAGCTCAAGCCCCTTTGGCATCATGTGGAAGGGCACCACCCGCTGGGGCACCTGCATCCCCCGGATCTTCTGGACGGCAAGCGTCCGCTCGAACTCGTTTCCGTGGAGCTCTTCGCGGAGAATGATGAATATATCAGCTGCACGCATGAGCCTTGCCTCTTCCCACGGGGTATGCAGCCCCTGGTAGAGGATGTACATGATGTTCGCCTGCCGCTCTAGCGCGCTCCGTGCAGCCTGCGTGAAGAACTCGTATGCGGCATCCATGCCATCCCGCAGTAGCAGCGTCGAGAGAGAATCCACGACGATCCGGTCCCCCTCCAGGGATGCGGCGAGCTCCCGGGTCGACAGGCGTCCCGCATCCACCATGCCCGGCTCCACATCGGCATCGAGCATCAGGTATGAGCCTGTGTCATCGCTCTCCGTGCGCCAGAACTGCTTCGCCATCAAATGCAGCCCGCTCAGAGGCGATCCATATACCACGATCCTGCCGCCGACCGGAAACCCGCCGTCAAGAGTGAGATCCAGACCGGGAATCCCGGTCGATCGTTTTACTGTCTGTGTCACGTGCGCACCCCTCTGTGCGGTACCAACGGTGTATATACAACATGTAGCATAAAGAATATTCCCTCATCGTCCGGGGTGCGTCAGTTGAGTTTGGGGGATACCTGCCGTTCGCCGGTGCGATTTTTTGGTAATCTCCCGCGAGCAGCCGTAGCGGCAGCCCCCCCCCGCGAGTATCGCGCCGTGCGCCTGCCGTCCGGTGCGGGGAAGGGCCTGCAAAAAAGGGGATTACTGGTATTCCGGAGGCTGGACTTCCCTGGGAAGCCCGCCCTTGAAGTGCTGCTGAATCCTCTTGTAGTATTCAGTGAGCCGCTCGTTCATGGTGGCGTGCACCTTATTGCGCGCCTCCTCGAAATGCCGCTCACTGACATAATAAGCGGCATCGCGCATGGCAAACATGGCGGCCTCGCGGCAGAGCCCCTCGAGATCGGAGCCGACGTAGCCGTCGGTCGCTGCGGCCAGCGACTCAATGAGCCTCTCCCGCACCGGATCCTCAAGCACCAGTTTCTGCTGGTGGAGCAGGTCGACGAGCAGTCTCCGCCTGGTCGACCGCCGGAGCTCGTTATGCTCTGCTGCGGTCATCTCCGGCAGATGGGCCTTCACATCATCGACCGTGATCCGGTGGCTGTTGCCCATCAGAAAGATCAGATCTTCCAGAGCATTCTCGGAGAGCCTTTCCGTGAGATCGACCAGCGCTTCGACGGCCGAACCCTCAATGGGCATGTACCGGGTGTGTATCTGGAGGATCTTCGCCCGGTCTGCTGCCGCCGGTTCGCTGATGTAGACCAGACGGTCGAACCGGCCCGGCCTGAGGAGCGCCGGGTCCACCATGTCCGGCCGGTTCGTCGCCCCCATCACCACCACGCCCCGCAGCTCCTCGAGCCCGTCGATCTCGGTGAGGATCTGGTTCAAGACGCTCTCGATCACATGCGACTCGGATCCGGCGCCCCGGGGCGGCGCAAGCGCATCGAGTTCGTCGAAGAAGATGATCGAGGGCGCCACCTGCCGCGCCTTCCGGAAGATCTCCCTGACCGCCCGTTCGCTCTCTCCCACCCATTTGGAGAGGAGCTGGGGGCCGCGGATCGGGATGAAGTTCGCCCCGCTCTCCGTGGCGACGGCCTTTGCAATCAGCGTCTTTCCTGTTCCCGGCGGCCCGTAAAGCAGCACGCCCTTCGGGGGCTCGATGCCGAGATCCTCAAACCGCTCCCGCTGCGAGAGCGGATACTCGACGGCCTCCCGAACGTCCTGTTTTGCCTCGTCAAGCCCGCCCACGTCGCTCCAGGTGACGTGGGGCACCTCAAGGAGCACCTCCCGCATGGCGCTCGGCCCCACGTCCCGGAGTGCGTCCCGGAAGTCGTTGTTCTGCACCTCCATCTTCTCGAGGATCTCCGGCGGGATCTCCTTTGCATCCATATCGATCTCGGGCAGGTACCGGCGGAGCGCCTTGATCGCCGCCTCGCGTGCCAGGGCGGCGAGATCCGCACCGACAAACCCGTGCGTCTGCCCCCCGATATACTCGATATCGACCTCTTCTGCAAGCGGCATGCCGCGGGTATGGATGCGGAGGACCTCGATCCGGTCGTCCTCGGGCGGAACGCCGATCTCGATCTCACGGTCGAACCTGCCCGGTCGCCGGAGGGCGGGATCGATCGCATCCAGCCTGTTCGTGGCGCCGATCACGACCACCTGCCCCCGCTCCTCAAGCCCGTCCATCATGGTGAGGAGCTGGGCGACCACACGCCGCTCGACCTCGCCGGTCACCTCCTCGCGCCGGGGGGCGATGGAGTCGAGCTCGTCGATGAATATGATGGCGGGAGCGTGCTGCCGTGCATCCTCAAAGACCTCCCGGAGGCGCTGCTCGCTCTCGCCATAGTATTTGGAGATCACCTCCGGGCCTGCGATCGATATGAAGTGCGCTCCGCTCTCGCTCGCCACCGCCTTTGCGATCAGCGTCTTTCCCGTTCCGGGGGGACCGTGGAGCAGCACGCCCTTCGGGGGCTCGATACCGAGTTTGCGGAAGATCTCCGGGTGGCGCATCGGCAGCTCGATCGTCTCGCGGACACGCTGGAGTTCGTCCTTGAGCCCGCCGATATCCTCGTAGCTGATCCTTTTAACGCCTTCAAAACCGGCCGCGGGCTTGTCCGAGAACTCGACCTTGGTATTCTTGGTGATGATGACGGCGTTCTCGGGCTCGAGCACCACCGCCTTGAATGCCACCAGCTGGGGCTGCATAAAAGGAAGCCCTCCCTGAATCGGGACGGAGTCGTTCTTCATCACCGGAAAGTCGACCAGCTTATTGACCGCCGTGCTGTAGTTGATCGGTATCTGCCGCGGGAGATCTTCGGGCGGCGCGAGCACCACCCGCTTTGCCTCGACCTCCTCGGTGAGCGTGGAGATTCGGACGCGATCCCCGATGCTGGCGCCTGCGTTCAGCCGGGTGAAGTTATCGATCCTGACCTTCCCCTGGTGCCAGTCGTTCACCATAGCCCGCCAGACCTTCGCCACCGTGCGCCGTTTCCCTTCGATGACGATAAGGTCTCCCGGCGAGAGCCGGAGCTGCAGCATCGTATCGGGATCAAGACGCGCTTTTCCCGCTCCCTGATCTTCAGGATATGCACTATCTACTTTCAGATATATCTCGGGCATTACCTCTAATTCATATATTCTGGGATTTATAAGTACTGACTGAGTTATGAAGATACTCCTTCTCGACCCGTTTTCCGGGGCTGCCGGCGACATGATCGTCGGCGCGCTGCTGGACGTGGGTGCGGACAGATCTCGTGTCGAAGCGGCGATGCGGTCGGTTGTACGCGAGCCGACGATTGAACGGGTGGATCGTGCCGGCATACAGGCGGTGCGGGTGAAGACACACGCCGCCGCCCACCATCGCACCCTCGCGGAGGTGCTCGACCGGGTCTCAGGGAGCGCGGCACCCGATGCTGCACGGGAGATGGCAAAGCGGGTGTTTGTCAGGATGCATCGGGCGGAAGAACGGATCCACGGCGGGCATGCACATTTCCACGAGGTCGGTGCCGACGACGCCGTCGCCGACGTGGTCGGCGCCTGCACCGCACTCAGCTCGCTTGCGGTCGACGGCGTGGCGGTGCTGCCCGTAGCGCTCGGCCGCGGTGCTGCCAGGAGTTCGCACGGGACATACCCCCTGCCGGCGCCGGCGACGGTCGGCATCCTGCAGGATTCAGACCTGCAGGCATTCATCGGGAGCGAGGAGGGCGAACTCTGCACCCCGACCGGGGCGGCGCTGCTCGCCGAGTTCTGCACCCTGCAGGCGTCCAAGCTCCCTCCCTTCTCCATCCTGGCGGTCGGGTACGGCGCCGGCAGCAGGAATCCGGCCGGCACGCCAAATGTTCTCCGCGCCATGCTTGTGGAGACGGAAACGCCGCTGCAGGGCGATCGGATCGATATTCTCGAGACGAACGTGGACGACGTGACCGGGGAGGTGCTCGGATACACGCTCTCGCGGCTGATGGCGGAAGGGGCGCGGGATGCCAGCGCACTCCCCGCGCTGATGAAGAAAGGGCGGAGCGGCCACCTTATCCGCGTCCTCTGCGCCCCCCACGATACGGATCGCCTTGCAGAGGTGCTGGCGGCCGAACTCGGAACGCTCGGGGTCCGGTGCATCCCTTCGGTCCACCGGTTCACCGCCCGGCGGAGCATCGAGACGGTCAGGGTCGCGATCCGGGGCAGGGAGTATGCCCTTGACGTCAAGTGCGGCTGGCTCGGGGACAGGGTCTTTTCTGTCAAGGCAGAGTATGAGCAGGCGCAGGCGTGCGCCGGGGAACTCGGCCTGCCGCTGCGCGACGTGGCGGCGATCGCCGAGGAAGCGGCCAGAAACCTCCTCCGGGAGCGGGGAGTGCTCGGGGCATGAAGCAGGATCGGCAGAGCACGGGAAGCCCGGAGCTCGATCTCCTCCTGGGCGGCGGCCTCGAACGCCGCGCCATCACCCAGCTCTACGGCGAGCCTGCGGGCGGCAAGAGCACGCTCTGCATCATGGCGGCGGTTGCCTGCCTGCGGGAGGGGAACTCCGTCATCTACATCGATACGGAGGGTTTTTCGGTGGAGCGGTTTTCGCAGGTGGCAGGCGAAGAGGCAGACGCGCTTGCCCGCCACCTCTACCTGTCAGAACCGCTGGACTTCGATCAGCAGGGCGTGATGATCGCTGAATCCGAGGAGATCCTGAAGGCAAAGCGGGGCGGACGGGACGTCGGGCTGCTCGTTATGGACTCTGCAACGGCGCTCTACCGCACCGAGCTCGAGACCGGGAAGGAGGCGCTCCGCAGGCTGTCCCGGCACCTGGTCAAGGTCCTCGGGCTGGGAAAGAAATACGATATACCCGTCCTGATCACCAACCAGGTCTACATCGACGTGGAGCAGGAGCGATCCCGCGGGCTCGGCGGCACCGCGCTCGAGCACATATCAAAGACGATCGTGAGGGTCGAGAAGCTGGACGGCCGCCGGAAAGCAATCCTGGAGAAGCACCGCTCCCTCCCCGACGGAGCCTGGTTCGAGTTCGAGATCACGGAAAAGGGGATCAGAGGGGTATCGACCCGGTAAAGACCGTGTTCGCCCCTCCCTCCATGGTGGTGGATTCGCCGAGGCGGATGAGGAGCGGTCCGCCTTTCGTCTCGACCTTCACGGCATCTCCCGTGTACCCCAGGTGGTGCGCCATTGCCGCAGACGCCGTTGCCCCCGTCCCGCAGCTGTAGGTCTCGGCCTCGACGCCGCGTTCAAAGGTGCGTATCCGCAGGGTATCCCCCTCGCTCCGTTCGACGAAATTGACGTTTGCGCCCTCCGGGAAGGTCGCGTGGTTGCGGATGATGGGCCCGATCCTGTCGATATCGATGCTCCCGATCTCATCGACAAAGACGACGGCGTGCGGCACGCCGGTATTGACGGCATAGACCTCATAGTCGCAGATATCTTCCCGGTACTCCCCGCTGCCTGACGCAGGTATCCTCTCCCGCTCAAACTGCGGCTCCGGCATCGCGATCGTCGCGAAGAATTCGTGCCCCTCTTCGTCGTAGCGCATGGTGACGGCGATGATGCCCGCACGCGTCTCGACGGCGCAGGACTCCTTCACGTACCCGGCATCGAAGGCGTATTTCGCCAGGCAGCGTATCCCGTTCCCGCACATGTCGGCCTCGCTCTCGTCAGGCTGAAAGAGGCGCATGGCAATATCTGCCTGCTCTGACCGCCCGAGATAGAGTACGCCGTCCGCGCCGATGCCAAACCTCCTGTCGCAGTAGAGCGAGGCAAACTTCGCCTTCATATCTTCCGGGATGATCTCCCGCGCATGCTCGTCGATCAGGATAAAGTCGTTGCCGTTGCCCTGCAACTTCGTAAAGGGAATCTCCATTCATCTGCCTCCAGCTATCATTTTTTTCATCTCTGCACGCGGGCCGGCCCGGAGGGGCGCGGACGCTCTCTGCAGACTATCACTATCAGGTGCACCCGGCGCGCTAAAGACTTTGCGAGAGGGACGGGCAGAACCCCTTCACCGAAGCGGTGGGAGCGGTTCCCGGAGATGCGCCGGATCGGCTTCGTTTTGCCCCCTTCCGTGCGCGCCGCCTCAACCGCCAATCAGTCCGTATTCCGGTCGTCTAACCCGTGCGGCTTGCTGAACTCCTCGATGCTCCATCCGAGGTAGTCCCTGATGATCACATAGGCGAGACCGGGCGGTAGCGCCCCCTTCTCGGTGATGATAAGGTCGATGTAGCTCGCCGGCGTCACGTCAAAGACAGGGTTTCTGATCGTCACGTGCCGGAAGCGCGCCGCGATCTCCTCGGAGAGCACCTCGCTGCCGCTCCGCTCCTCGATCTCGATCAGATCCCCGAGAATGGTGAGGGGGGCGAACTTGTAGGTCTCCGCCGCGACGATGACGTTGGTGCGCGCCTCGTTTGCGGCGAGGGCTATCGGGGCGGTGCCGATCTTGTTGACGACCGCACCGTTGACCGTCACGGCATCCGCGCCCACGATCACCAGATCGATCTCGTTCATGAAATGGCGGACCGCCGAATCGATGATATAGTTCGTCCTGATTCCTGCCTGGTCGAGCGCCTGCAGGGTCAGCAGCCCCTGCCCCCGCGGCCTGACCTCGGTTGCATAGACCTCGATCTCCTTGCCCTGCCGGTGCGCTTCGATGATACAGGCGAGCGCTGCCTGCGAGTTGCAGTGCGTGAGCAGCACATCCCCATCAGATATGTGGCGCGCACCGATCTCTGCAATCCACTCGATCGCATGCAGAGACGATCGGATGAACTCATCGGCTCTTTCCCGGAGCGCTGCCCGGGCGGCGGGCAGGGAGTCGGCGGCTTTGAGGGAGGCAAGCGTATAGTGGATTGCATTCGGGAGGGAGACCGCCGTCGGGCGCGTCGCAAGCAGGGTGTCTGCGGCCTCCTGCATGCTCTTTTTATATGCCGTGAGGTCCGGTGAATCCAGCCCTTCCGAGTATTCTTTGAGCGCTTCCACCGCTGCCCGTGCGATCCTCCCCGCGCCCCGTATCTCCATGCTCGTTATACGTTCTGCCGTTTCCGAAAGCACCATACATCTTCAAGGAAGAGAAGACCATATACTACAAAGAACTATTGGCGTGACACAGATGGCGATAGCGGTTGTCTTTGACAGCGCGGGAACGCTGCTGAAAACATATCGCGTGGCCCGGGACGTCATCCATGAAAAGACCCTCATCGACGTGGAGACTACCGAGCTTACGTATGGAAGCGAGGATCGGGTGCTCGTGGTGCTTCATGCGCACTCCCGCGATATCATGGATGCCCCTCCCGAGATGCTCCTCTCCTCCTTCCTCATCCAGAACGAGATCGGGTTCGGGGTTGCCTGCGCCTGCAGGGTGGTGCCTGCCGATCTGGTGGCGGATGTCCTGTATACCGATCGGTTTGCGCATATGCGCGATCTGCAGGAGTGCATCAGGCAGGTCTGGGGATGCTGCAAAAAGGAGGCGATCGTCGCCATGAACAGCGGAGTTATCGTCAATCTCGGCCTGGGCGGGATTGAGTTCACCGTGACCGCCGGCGGGAGGCCGTTTGACGGGGCAAAGGAGACGATCTCCGAGCTGCACAGGATGGGAATCCCGGTCTTCATTGCATCGGGAGACCGGGTCACCAAGCTTGAGAAGATGGCGGATCATCTCGGCATCCCCCGGGAACGGGTCTACGGCATCGCCACACCCTCCATCAAGGCAAGGATCGTGGACGATCTCAAGAAACAGTACGACGTGGTGGTGATGGTGGGGGATGCGATCAATGATCTCCACGCACTGGAGAAGGCGGACGTGGCGATCCTCACCGAACAGCAGTCAGGAAACAAGCCCGATGTGCTGTATCGGAACGCTGACTACGTGATCAAACACGTGACCGAGGTGACCGGACTTATCCGGAACCTCTGTCAGGATATGGGCAATACGTATAGTGCAACAATATAAACCATAATATGATACAACTCCCACACTAGATTAAAGAGGAACGCGCGATGACCCCACTTATAACAGTCCAGGATCTCTGCATGGACTTCAACGGAAATACGGCATTAAAGGATATTAGTTTTGAGATTGCAGAAGGTGAAACGGTCGGCATCATCGGCAGGAGCGGCGCCGGCAAGACCGTTCTCATGCACCTGATCCGCGGCGTGGATCAACCCCCGACGAGGGGTAAGATCATCTACCACGTTGCGGCCTGCGAGGGATGTGACTATCTCGATCTCCCGAGCAAGGCCAATGAGCCCTGCCCCAGATGCAACGGCAGCCTGAAGCTCCTCGATATCGATTTCTGGGACGAGGAGAATCTCAGGATGAAGAGGCGCATCATGCGCCGGACCGCGATTATGTTCCAGCGGACGTTTGCACTCTACGGCGACGACCGGGTGATCGAGAACGTGCTCCATGCCCTAAACGACGTCGGGTATCCGAGCGAGAAGATGATCAGCCGTGCCGCCGATCTGGTCGACCAGGTGCGGCTCTCCCATCGCATGATGCATATCGCCCGCGATCTGAGCGGCGGCGAGAAGCAGCGGGTCGTGCTCGCCCGCCAGCTTGCAAAGGAACCGTTCATGCTGTTTGCCGACGAGCCGACCGGCACGCTCGATCCCGAAACGGCAATCCTTGTCCATAAGATGCTCAAAGAGAGCGCGAGGGGGAACGATATGGGCATGGTCGTCACCTCCCACTTCTCAAAGGTGATCGAGGATGTCGCAAACAGGGCCATCCTCCTCGATCAGGGCGAGATCGTCCAGATAGGCACTCCTCATGAGGTTATCGGCAGGTTCATGGAGAACTACAGCGATGCCGAGCATTTGACCCAGGTAGAAGCCGGGGAGAAGCTCCTTGTCGCGCGGGATGTGGTGAAGCGGTATCTCTCGGTCGACCGCGGCATGGTGCGGGCGGTAAACGGCGTCTCCTTCGATGTCGGCGAGAAGGAGATCTTCGGGATCATCGGAAAGAGCGGTGCGGGAAAGACCACGCTGAGCCGGATCATCTCCGGCATTCTCGAACCGACGAGCGGTGAGATGAATATCAGGATCGGCGATGAGTGGGTGGATATGACCAAGCCCGGCATCGATCAGCGCGGCAGGGCGAAGAGCTATATCGGGCTGCTGCATCAGGAGTACGACCTCTACCCGCACCGGACGGTCCTGGACAACCTCACCGATGCGATCGGGCTCGAGTTCCCGAAGGAGCTGGCGATGCGCAAGGCGATCATCACCCTCGGCATGGCGGGATTTACCGAGGAGATGAGCCAGAAGATCCTGAACCGGTATCCGAACCAGCTGAGCGAGGGGGAGAAGCACCGGGTCGCCCTCGCCCAGGTGCTGATACGCGAGCCCCGCATCGTGGTGCTGGACGAACCCACGGGCACGATGGATCCGATAACAAAGATCGACGTGAAGCACTCCATTTCCCATGCACGTGAAGAGATGGACGAAACGTTTATTGTCGTCTCGCATGACATGGAATTTGTCAGGGATATCTGCGATCGCGTCGCCCTCATGCGCGGGGGCAAGATCATCGAACTCGGCCCGACAAAAGAGGTGCTTGGTGAGCTCACCGAGGAGGAGCGGGAGATTATGGGGGCAGGTGCCCCCTGAGGTGCCTGGTATGGAGATCCGGCTTGATGGCGAATGGATGGAGGTTTCTGAAGGCAGCCGCATCGCGGATATCCTGCCGGATCGGGATCCGGCGTGCTCCGTCGCGGTGATACGGCCCGCCGAGATGGAGGCCGCCGTTACGCATCAGGTCAGGATCGCATCGACGATAGGCGACCTTATCGTGAACACCATCGGCGCATCCCCCATCTCCGCTCCTGAGGCGTCCGATCTGGTCGAACGTCTCAGGCTGCACTGGGTTGACCGGTATGCTGCGGCATTCGGCCCTTTTTCTTCTGATATTGTGCCGGCGAGGGAGCAGCACCGGTATGAGCGCGGCGATCTCATTCTCGGATGCGGGGGCTACGACCCCGGGCGGTCCTACCTGATATTTGCAAAGGTGCGGCATATGGCCGACCATGGTGCGCCGGCAGGCGGCGGCGTCATCGGAAAGGTGGTCAGCGGGCAGTGGATCCCCGACCGGTGGTCTGAGGGTGACCGGATCACCGGGATAGAACCGGTGATCAGTTCGGCGGACAGGGCGCGATCCTTTACCACCCGTGACGACTCTCTCGTCCTCCAGGACGGGATGCAGATCGTGACCCGGATGCAGGCAGTCGCGGTGGGGTTTGCGGAGGGCCGGATCGATGTCGGGACCGCCGCAAGTACCGAGCACCTTCTTCGCACCCTGCAGGACGGTCGATTTGTCGTGGGCCGGGCGAGCAGCACGCATATCCGCGACGAACGGAGGATCCGGACCGAGGTGCCTGCCGAGTATCCCGGATCGCGGCTCGCAGGAAGCGTGACCGTGCGGGCCACCGGGCGTTCCGCGGGCGGGATCTATATCTATACGACGGATCTGCCGGGCAGCCCCGTCCATACGGTCGTCGCGCGGGTGACCGGGGGGGTCGAGCTCGCCGCCCTTGCGCAGGAAGGTGATCTCCTCTGCATCGAAATCGAGCCGGAGCGGTTCGACGTGGTCGGCCTCCCGGTGCAGGAGGCAACGGCGGCAGCGCATGAGCGGGGCATCGAGCTTGCCGTCGATGTAGGCGCGGACGACCGGGTGGTGGTCGACCAGAAACCGGCGACAACGCTTGAAGTGCTGGAAGGCGGCAGGGCAACCCTTGGCACGAAGTCCCTTGAGGAGGTGATCGACATCCGCCTCGACGACGAGCGCGCCCCGCTCACCTGCGCGGTATTCCGGGAGATCACCGGGCTTCTGGAGCATGCCGTCGGCAGGATCCCGTTCTTCTTCAGGTTCGAGGACGTCTACCTCTTCAAACCCTCGATCGCGCGGGGCACGAGCATCAACCCGGAAAATACCCCGTCAGGGGAGGTGCCCCCGTTCACCCTTGCCATGACGAACGATTCCAGAAAGGGGTCCGGGATGGTGGGTGTGCGCACGACGAGCAGCACGGAGTTCGGACCGACGTCCGAACCGTTCTCCGGGACCAATATCATCGGCAGCGTGCTGCACCCGGAGAAGCTCGCCCGCCTCAAGGAAGGCAGAATGGTCTATATCAGGGAGGTGCGGTGAATGGCCGCCTATACGCCCCGGCTCGTGGGCACGGTAACGAAGTACGTCTTTGTGGAGTCGCCCGACGTGATGCCTTCTGACCTCGCTATCCGGGCATACGAGGTCTCGGAGGGTGCCATGATCAAGGAAACCTGCTTTGGTCTGCAGGTGACCGGGATGCCCGAGGAGGTGGACCGGATCATCAGGCATCTCAGGAGCATCGACCCGCACCACATATTCGTCAAGGATCGGGGCTTTCCTCCCGGAGATCCCCGGCGCTGCCGGGCAAATCTGGGAGGGGCGCGGCCGGGGTACTTCGGCCATGAGTTCGAGTTCCCCCTGCTCAGGTTCGTATCGTGCGGCCTTCGCGCGGCGGAGGAGGCGGCCGAAGAGGAGCGCCCGGTGGAGATTGTGATACGGGAGGCGAGACCCGCATTGGATATCAGGAAATTGATTGAGATCATCGAGAGCGAGGAGTCCTGAAGGTATGGCAAAGGTGTTTATTTATCCTGCAACGAGCCTGATCCTCTCGGATCTGGTGGCACGGTTCGGTCATGAGCCTCTCGGTGCCGCGCTCTCCATCCGGGAGCGGATACAGACGCCGGGGCTGGAATCCCCGCCCCTTCAGATCACTCCCGAAGATCCGAAGAAAGGCCTCCGGTATGCCGCAGTGGAGGTGCCGTCAGGTGTGCGCGGTCGGATGGCGATATACGGTCCCCTCCTGGAGCAGTCCGAAGCGGCGATCATCGTCACCGATGCCGAGATGGCGTTCGGCTGCATGGGGTGCGCCCGCACGAACGAGCTGATCCTCTTCTCTCTTCGTCAGCGGGGCATACCGCTCCTCGAACTGACCTATCCGAAGAGTGAGGAGGAAGGCGTGCAATTTGTGAAAGCGATAAGAGAGTTCCTTGCAGGCCTGCAGGAGGGCGGGTCGTGACCGAGCGAGTCCGCATCGCCCAGCTCGCCTGCGGGTCGGAGTATAGCGGCGTGCAGAATGAGATTGCCGATGCGGCCGAGGCCGTGGATGCCGAGGTCTTCTTCCCCGACATCAGCCTCGCCGACATCGAGGCAGGGGTGAAGGAGTTCGGGCTGGATGTCAGGAGCGGCGACCTGAAACTGGCGATCGGGCGCGCAAAAGCGCTCGTCGACGGGCGCGTCGAGGCGGACGCGGTCTTCATCGCCACCTGCTTCCGCTGCGCCGAGGCGGCGATCGTCAGGAACGAGCTCCGGCGGTATATCCATGAGCATTCCTCCCTCCCGGTGGTGAGCTACTCGTTCACCGAGCGGACGACGGCAGGCACCCTGCTTACCCGCATGGAGGCCCTGACAACGATCGCCCGCCGCCGGGCGCTGCTCGCACGGGAAGAGCAGACGGGCCTCACCATGGGGGTGGACAGCGGCTCCAGCACGACGAAAGCAGTGGTGATGCGGGACAACCGGATCATCGGGACGGGCTGGCGGCCGACGACCGAGGTGATCGGGAGCGCCGACGAGACAGTCAGGCTCGCCCTCTCGGAGGCAGGGGTGGCCCGGGAGGATATCATGGCGGTCGGCACCACGGGATACGGGCGTTTCCTGGTCGGCAAGCACCTCGGTGCAGACCTGATCCAGGAGGAGCTGACCGTCAACTCGAAGGGTGCGGTCTATCTCGCCGATCACCAGCACGGCGCCTCGACCGTCATCGATATCGGGGGGATGGACAACAAGGCAATCAGCGTGCAGGACGGCATTCCCGGCACCTTCACCATGGGCGGCATCTGTGCGGGGGCGAGCGGCAGGTTCCTGGAGATGACGGCAAAGCGTCTCGGGATCGATATCACCGAGCTCGGACCGCTTGCTCTCAAGGGGATCTCGAAGAACGTTTCGATGAACAGTTACTGCATCGTCTTTGGCACCCAGAGCCTGGTGAACGCGCTTGCGTCAGGCAGCACTCCCGCAGATGTCGCCGCCGCCGCATGCCACAGCGTCGCGGAGCAGGTCTTTGAACAGCAGCTGCAGGAGATTGATATCAGGGAGCCGGTGATCATGGTGGGGGGCACCTCGCTGATCGAGGGGCTTGTGAAAGCGCTCGGTGATCTCCTCCAGACGGAGATCGTCGTCCCGCCGCACTCCCAGTACATCGGCGCGGTCGGCTCCGCGCTGCTGGCGTCAGGATTTATCAAAGGAGAATAGATGCCACCGCTCGAGTATTTCACGGTCGAGTGCAGCGATGGCGTGGGCGGCGAGGCCTACGAGAGGATTGCGGCGGACGTACTGCAGGATCTCGACCTGCTCAAGGTGATCGATAAGCTCCATATCTATATCGATCCGGTGGTCCCGATCTTTGTTGCCGCCGGCCTGCTCCGGAAGATCCCGGGGGCCGTCCGGCTCCGCGATATGGCCGCCATCAGGACGGAGGGGGAGCGGACGATCATGGATATCAGCGACGAGACCTATCTTGCGCCCCTGCTCACGAAGCTCTGGTCGCAGTTTGCCAGGGAGAACGTCGATCAGCCGGATCGGTTCACCGTCGTCCTCACACTCCGCGAGCCCGTTCCCGGGGATCTCGGGGAGATGGTCGTCGCCGATCCCCGCGAGACGCTGTACCGGGACATCATCTACGCCATGCAGTATATCGCCCCCGAGGGGTTCAAGGTCAGGAGGCAGTACGTGAAGGGGAATGTCTTCTACTATGTCGCAAGCGAGGATACCCTGCCCGACGATATCGTCGAGACGCTCGTTGCCGGAAAGCTCGCCCTCCTGGGGGTGACCCTGTGACGGTGCTCGTCCCGATCACCTACAAGGGCGGCATCTACCGGCATGACGATATCATCGAGCTGATCGAGGATCTCGGCGGGTATATCGTGCAGAAGCATGTGCTGGCGCAGGAGGTGGTTCTCCAGAGTTTTGTGCCCCGCGATGATGTGGAGCAGATCCGCCGGATCGCAAAGCCGCTTGCCGGCGAGGTGAAGGAGTCTCCGCTCGTGGGCACTGAGATCGCGGTGATCAGTCCGAGCCTGGAGATCCACCACCTTCCCCACACCTCGTGCGATATCGCCGAGTACCTGAGGCAGGCAGGTGCAAAGACCAACATGGTCGGGCTTGCGAGGGGGTTTGGAAAGCGGATTGCAAACCTCAACCGCGAGGAGCGCGACGTGATCAACGAGCACGACCTTGCCGTCTACGTCCTCGGGAATTTTGCCGAGTGCATCGAGCATAAGTTCCCGGTGCTGCAGCGCGGCATCGAGGTTCCGATCGTGATCACCGGCGCACCCGACCGCGAGACCCTGCAGAAGATCGTCGACCCCCCGGTCGACGGCTACGTCGGCGGGATCGGCAGGATCATGCACCGGTTCAGGCGGCCTGAGGAGCTTGCGAAGCTCGACGAGATCGTGGCCGAGGTTGCCCGGGTACTCGATGCCAGGCGGGAGGTGCTGGCAAACGATCCGCTCTCCATCTTCCCCGCGCGGCTAAAAGACGTCATCGAGGAGAAGGTCTACGAAGTGGCCACCCTGACCCATCCCACGCCGGTGACCGTCCAGATGACCGGGGTGCGGGTGAAGCTGCCGTACGACGACTACGCACCGGAGTTCCGCGCGCTCGAGATTCAGGACGGGGTTGCCATCGGCGATATCGCCGAAGTGCTGCCGTCACGAATGCGCAATTACATAATCATCAGGATCAAACCGTATTCGGAAACGGGTGTCATGGTGTAGCGGATGGATTTTGAAAAGATACTTGAACGAATAGGGGAGCGGGGCAAAGATGCGATCGCAACGGAGTGGCTTGCAGAGATCCAGGAGGAATACGGACGTGTTCCGCTTATTTTTGAGCGAATGGCGGAGCGCCCGGAGATCCTGATCTCGCACCTGCTCTACAAGAGCGCCGTCGTCGAGACCAGCAAGCTCGAACCGAAGGTGATCGAGCTGATCAGCCTTGCGGTGGGCGCCGCGCTCAAGTGCAACCACTGCGTGGAATACCATATGCAGTCGGCAATGGCAAAGGGCGCCTCCCGCGAGGAGATCCTCGAGGCGATCCTGATCGCGGGACTGCTTGCAAACTCTGCGGTCCTTGCCGATGCCTACCGGGTCGTGAACGGAGCTGCGGATGCCTGCCCTTCGTGCGACATCAACGGCGGCAGCCTGAAGTAGACCTGGCTCCGGGCAGCGCCCCGCCCGGCACACACCTCTTCTGACGATGCGAGGATACCCTGCAGCTGGCGCATGCCGCGGGGAACTCAATCCGGGCTGGCGGGATTTCATGGAACGGCGCTATCCGCCATCAGGCGGCATGCATATGCAATCCTGCGGGCTGCAGGCGCAATGGATGAAATCCATGAGTTTTCTGGAGCATCACGGAGCCGGTATCTCACGGGTCTTCCGGTATAGCGGGCCGTGGGGGCAATCGCCAGGGGGCGGGGACCGGGGAGGGGGAGACCCTATCCCATATCCCGCCGCCTCCTGCAGGGATGGCCGCTGGAGGTCCGTGTACGGGGGCGCCACGAAAGACTCCCCGGTCAGGCCGATGTCCATACACAGGGGTTCATGCACGTCGGTCTGCCCTTTCGTCTCCCGATCAGAGAGCCGGCTTTGGC
This sequence comes from Methanomicrobiaceae archaeon, assembly GCA_020854755.1. Classification (GTDB taxonomy): domain Archaea; phylum Halobacteriota; class Methanomicrobia; order Methanomicrobiales; family Methanoculleaceae; genus JAHKLN01. The sequence continues at coordinate 16,164 of JAHKLN010000071.1, forward strand.
CGCTCCAGATCATCCCGTCCGCCAGAGCCGGTCTGTCTCAATGAACGGGTTCCTGCAGCGCCGATCGGTAGATCATAAATGGTCCGGCATGCAATGATCTGGCATGCATGCTTTGTCCGATATCAGGATCGGCGAAGAGTTCTCCCCCTCGCCGCAGATGAAGCCCTACTACTACGCCACTCTCCTCATCTCCGTGCTTGTCGGGGTCGCGACCTGGTATCTTCCGCTGGCCTGGTTTGAAGGCGGTATTGCCACGATACTGATAGGAGTCCCGGTCCTCCTGATCATCGCCTTTGTGGCGGTCTGGATTCCGTGGTACTACGAGAGCATCCGGTACTGCCTGACCGGCGATGAGATCACCTTGCGACGGGGTGTCTGGTTCAGGAGGACCGGGATCGTCCCCTACAACCGGATCACAAACGTCGATATCGTACAGGGCCCATTAATGCGCTTTTTCGGGATATCCTCGGTGAAGATCCAGACCGCGGGATACAGCGGGCAGGCGGTCCCCGAGATACGGCTCGACGGCATGGAGAAGCCTGAACCGCTCCGGGAGACGATCATGGGGTATGTCAGAGGCCTGCGCCCGGTCGCCACGGAGGGCGCTGCCGCTCCTGAAGAGGCCGCCGATCCGATCCTTCTCGAGCTGCGGGCGATCCGGCAGCTCCTGGAGAAGGGATTGCGGTAGCGGGCCTACCGCCGCTCCGCATCCCGGCACTCCAGCTCGGCGACGATCCCGACCGGGTCGTCCATCTTCCGCACCAGCTGCCGGATCTCGAGCAGCCGCTCCATCCCGATGAAGTGCTCGGCCATCACCCGGGCGAGATCGGTCAGCTCGATCCGGCCCGCCCTTCTCCTGACCAGTTTCTCGTCGAGCAGGGCGGGGAGGGCCGGCTCCATCGTCCCGACCATGAGCTGGTTCATCCTGATGATCTGCTGCTCGTCGCCGCCGCAGACGACGGCGTTGGCGACGAACTCCTCCGAACTCTCTTCAAGGCCGTACTCGGGCGCGACTTCCTCCATCTCGCCCCGGAGCAGCCCGATGGCGACCTCGTCCTCGGTCATGCCGGAGGCGCGGGAGTAGGAGCCGCCGGGCTCGGCCAGGATCACCACCCTGCCGAGATCGTGAAAGTCCGGCCTCCCCGCCCGGCCCATCATCTGGTGGAACTCCCCGATGGTGAGCCACGCTATCCCCATGGCAAGCGAATCGAAGATCACCTGCGATGCGGGGAAATCGACGCCTGCGGCGAGCGCCGCCGTGGTGACGACGACGGCGATCTCGCCCTTCGCGAACCGGGTCTCGACGTCCCGCCGCTCCTGCGAGGTGAGCCCGGCATGGTACGGGGCCGCCTTCTTCCCGAGTGCATCGGCGATGATGTGGCAGCGGGCGCGGGAGTTTGTGAAGACGATCGTCTGCCCCCGGTAGCCCTTCGAGGAGCGGTGCCTGTACTCCTCTACGGTCAGCTGCTTGATGATCCCGATCTTCTTTGCGCGCTCGACGAAGAGCAGGTGGCGTTCGAGCGGAACGGGCCGCTCCTCATACCGCACGAGGCTGGCGTGCAGTTTTTCCGCGAGCAGCCCCGGGAGGCCGATGGTGGCGCTGAGGTAGAGGAACTGCGCCTTCGGGGCGATGTACTTCAGGCGGGCGATCAGGCCGTCGAGCCGGTGCCCCCGCTCGGGATCCTCAAGCATCTGCACCTCGTCGATCACCACCGTCCCTATATCCTCGAGCCTGCAGCCTCTCCGCAGGGCGTGATCGATCCCTTCGTAGGTGCCGACCACGATCGGCGCCCTGATATCCCGTTCCCCGGCGGGACGGGTCTCCGGCAGGTTGAGGCGGCTGACGCCCACCTGCAGGGTCACCCGCATCAGGTGGCCGTAGCGATCCCGGAAGCGCTGATACTTCTGGTTGGCCAGAGCGACGAGCGGGACGAGAAAGAGCATCCTCCCCCGCCCTTCAAGGAAGTTCTTCATCCCCGCCATCTCGCCGATGAAGGTCTTCCCGCTCGCGGTCGCGGCGACGACGAGCTGGTGCTGACCGTCGAGCAGCCCTCCGTTGACTGCGAGCTGCTGGACCGGCATGAGGTACTCGACCCCCGATGCCTGCGCAAAGGCGGGGGAGAGGGGGAGATCGGTGATGTGCGCCGTCTCCGTGACCGGATGGGCCTCCATGCGGTCGAAGAGGGTGCGCGACATGTCCAGCGATTCAGGCTGCACCGAAGCGAGCACCCGATCGAGATCCCTGACCTGTCCGAGGAGTTTTTCCAGGTGAGAGAAGACCGACCCGCCGATCCTGCCCAGGTACCCGAGCTCCCGCCGCATCTCCCGCTTTGCGCACTCCATGCAGATGCTCTCGCCGCCGAACCTGACCCCGGTGGCGCGATCCAGAAGCGTGAACCGGTCTTCATACTGGCAGAGCCGGCAGATCCTGATGTATCCATAGGGGATCTGGAGATCCTGCAGAAACGACTCGAAAGGCTGGTTCTTCCCAGCGAGCCTGACGTCGGAGCGCCGGAGGAGCGCTATCAGCTCCTTGGTGGGGGTAGGCTTTAACTGCCTCTTCCGCCCGCGGGAGAGCCTGAAGTTCTTCGGGCGCAGTCCTTTGGGGGTGGAGGCGAGATCGACGAACCCGGTCGCCTCCACGCGCCCCCCTTCAACGAGCAGCAGTTTGTAGGAGGCTTTCTGGGGCTGGACGATCACTCTCATGACGTCATCAGGTCATGGATGGTGTAGGCGAGGCCTGCCGTCTCGAGCCGTTTGAGAAAATCCGTGAATTCCTCGTCCACAATCAGGATCGCACATTCACGCCCGTGAAATGCCGCCTCGATCACGCCCTCCCTCGCGCCGAAGAACATATCGGGTTCACGCCCGGCCTTCAGGAGCGCCACGTAGGACTCCAGCCCGACCGCCGCCACCATGTCGCTGCTCCTGATCGCATCGATGAGGAGGTCGGTGCGGATCATCCGGGATCCGCCGCGCTCTATCCGGGGGACCTTGCAGACGTGTACGAGCCCCTCGCAGTGCTCGATGATACCGTTTAACCGTGCAACTCCCACGTCCTCGCCGGGCACGGCATCCATCGTCGCCTCGCCCATGGCGCTCTGCTCCTCCTTCCCGGCATAGAGCCAGCCGTGCTGCATATAGACGCCGACTGTCTCTCCCTTCCGGATCTCCTCCTCTGCGATGGCGGTCCAGACCGCGACCTGCTGGATGATGTCCCGGGTGACGTGCCGTGCGTAGGATTCGAGCGCCTCGGCGTTCTTGAGCACCCACTCGACACCGTTCTTGGTCACCTCGTACCTGCCCCTGCCGTACGCGGAGACGAGACCCTCGTCCACCATCTCCCTGATATACTCCGAGACCGCCTGCGGCGTGATCCCGAGCTTTGTGGCGATCTCCTGCTGCCTGACCGCCGGCTGGTGCTCTGCGATCTCGACGAGAATCTGGAAGCGGGTGGCTTCCCGCTTGCTTCTCAGGATGATCTGGAGGGGATCGTCATGAAGTCCTGTCAAGCAGCACCATTCCCTGCCCTTTTACGTCCAGGTACGGGATACGCTTCGCGAGCCCTTTTACAAAGATGGGACTGACCGAGTACTTTCTGGAGATGTCGCCTATCGATGTGTTTCCGGCAGCAATCTCCTGCTCGATGGCATCGACGATGGTGCGGAGCCCCTCGTCCCTGGATATCGCGATATGAAGGATGTCGCCGATATCGTTCATTGTACACTGAAAATTCGCCCTGAATTTGCTGTAGGTTGTTCTGAACTCTTTCATCGGTTTTTTGCCCGGTTCAGGCATTCTCCACTGTTCCTCCACGAGATTCCCTTTCTTCAGGACTGCGAGACACTCGGCGACGCATGCTGCATCACCGGTATGTTCCCGGAGTTCTTCTTCCGTAAACCAGGTCTTATTCAGGAGCTCGTAGATTTTCTTGTATTGTGTGTTATTGAATGTGATGAGAAGGGGAACAAGTTCAACCGGATCGTTAAGAATTTTAATATGTCCCGTCAATGCATTACCCTATTGTTATATGGCGGTATAACTCAATAAATTTTATTCAGATTTTCCGATGCGAAAACGCGGCACCATTACCATCAGGGGCATCGTCCAGGGCGTTGGATTCCGCCCCTTTGTCTATTCGAAGGCCAGAGAGTTCGGTATCTGCGGGACGGTCAGGAATCTCGGGAGCGAGGTTGTTATTGCCGCATGCGGGGAGCGGTTCGAGGACTTCCTGCATGCGGTATCACGTGGCCCCCCGCTCGCCCGGATCGATAGCGTCGAGGTCTCGGAGCTGCGCGGCAAGCCTCCATCGGACTTCACCATTCTTGCGAGCGGATCGGGCAGCCTGTCGGGGTTCATCCCGGCAGACGTCGCCATCTGTCCGGACTGCATTGCCGACATAGAACGATCGGGAGGACGGTACCAGGGATACTGGGCGACCTCCTGCGTGAACTGCGGCCCGCGCTACAGCATCATCACCGCACTCCCCTACGATCGGGAGCGGACGTCCATGGACGCGTTCCCCCTCTGCGAGGGCTGCCGCAGGGAGTACGGAGACCCTTCCTCCAGGCGCCACCACGCCCAGACGATCGCCTGCCCGGACTGCGGCCCGCGGCTTCTGCTCCTGGATCCATCCGGTGCGGATATGCAGTCCCCCGCCCCCGTCAGGGAGGCGGCGGCCATGCTCGATGCCGGCGCAATCGTTGCGGTCCGCGGGATCGGCGGATTTCACATCGCCTGCAGCGAGGCGTCGGCGGGCGAGCTGAAGCGCCGGCTCGGCAGGACGGAACAGCCGCTTGCAGTGATGGTGAAGCCGGATCAGGTCGAGGGGATCGCCGTCGTGTCGGAGGAGGAGCGGCGGATGCTGGAGAGCCCCGAGCGGCCGATCGTCGTCCTTGAGAAACGCGATCCCGATACGCATGCAGCGGTCAGCAACCTGCACACGATCGGGTGCATGCTCCCCTATACCGGCCTGCACCACCTCCTCTTCGCCGCGCTGCAGCAGCCGTTTCTGATCATGACGAGCGCAAATCCGCCGGGATACCCGATGATCACCGATCTCGAGCAGGCCGTGGAGAAGCTGCATCGGCACGTGGACGGCTTCCTCACCCATGACCGGAGGATCGTCAACCGGTGCGACGATTCCGTCGTGAGAGACGGCTACATCATCCGCCTCTCGCGGGGGCTGGCGCCGAAGCGGGCGGCGGTCGATCTCGGGGAACGCTGCATTCTCGGGGCAGGGCCGGAGCTGAACGCGAACATCTCCATCTATGCGCACGGGTTCTGCATCACGTCCCCGCATGTCGGCAACGTCAGGAACCCGTCCACCCTCGCCTATCTCCGGGAGACGGTGGAGCGGATCGGAGGGCTTACCGCCGCCCGCTACGATCTGATCGCCCACGATGCGCATCCGCAGTTCCTCTCCACCCGCTACGCCCGCGAGCTCGCCGACGCGTGCGGCGCCGACCTTCTCCCGGTCCAGCACCACCGGGCGCATATCGCCGCCGCTACAAGGGAGGAGTGCGTCGGGATCGCGATCGACGGCGTGGGCTACGGGGATGACGGCACGATCTGGGGTGGCGAGGTCTTTGCGGGCCGGGTGCCCGAGCTCGACCGCGTCGCCCACCTGGAGGCCCATCCCATGCCGGGCGGCGATCTGGCGACGCGGTTTCCCGAGCGGATGCTCTATGGGATCCTGCCGACCGACGCGACCCGCGACCTGCTGGCATCCCGCGGGTGGAGCGAGATCGAACTCGGGGTACTCGAACGGCAGGTGGAGAGGGGCTTCAACGTCGTCCAGACGAGCAGCACCGGGCGCATCCTGGACGCCGCCGCGGCACTGCTGGGCGTCTGCCGGGAGCGGACCTACGACGGCGAACCGGCGATGAAGCTCGAATCGTTCGCCGTCTCCGGGAGGCGGGAGGCATGGGATCTCGCATTCTCCTCCCGGGACGGGTGCGAGATCCTGGAGACCCGCCCGCTCCTTGCGGAGGCGCTCCGGAGAAAGAAGAGGGGTGAAGCAGCCCGCGATATCGCCGCATCGTTCCAGCACACCCTGGCACGCGGCATCGCGGCGCTTGCAGTCCGCGCCGCAGAGGAGCGGGGCATCCCCAGGGTGGCGCTCTCCGGCGGCGTCGCCTACAATGCCGCCATCAGGGAGACGATCCGGCGGGAGATTGCGGGAACGGGCCTGGAGTTCGTCATCAACCGGGACTACCCGCTCGGCGACGGGTGCATCAGCTTCGGGCAGGTCGTCTACGGCGGGAGTGTGTGAGTGTGCAGCCTGCGGTTGCAGGTGATTACGATCAATGTGGTACAGATCAATGGATCCCGAACCCGGCTCATTTCTGCTTTCTTCCCGGTAGAGTGGACCGTGGGGGACATCCGGGGGGGTGGGGACCGGGGAGGGGGAGATCCCCTCCCCCTATGAGGATAGGCGGTGGGAAGCCGTGCTCGGCGGCAGGAATGCATCGCGGCCGCGTTCGCATGCCGGCTTCGTCTCGCGCCCCATGCGGAGTAAACCCACCTGCCCGGGTGTACTTCCCGGCAGCACACCGGTCCGGGGTATCCTCATCATTTATCTTCTCCAAAGGAAAGTCAGGGAGCTGATGGATCGGGAGGGGGGAGTGCAATCGCTGGTGCAGGCAGAAGGCGACGTGAGCGGCATCGCCATCTCCTCCGGTGATACCTACCGGGGCGAGGGGGTCTCTTCCGGGCTTGCCCGGGGGCTCGTCGTCCACTGCGGCGGGAGGAATGTCACCCGCGAGGGGCTGGGGATCGGCACGCCGGTCCTGCGATCGGACCGCTTCACGTTCTTCTCCCGCCGCATCCGGACCGAGCGTCTCTCAGGGAACAGGATCACAAGGATATTCTCGATTGATACCCGGCTGGTCTGGTATATCGGGGGGCGTCAGTCTTTCAGGCTGACCCGGCTCTCCGAGCGGCTCTCCGACCTCTATATGCGCTACCCGCCCCTGCAGCGGGGTATTGCCCTCGTTCCCCGGATACGAACCTTCTGCGGGATCAGCCCCGCCTTCGAGGACATCCCGCCGCTTGCGGAGGCACGGTTCGATTACGCCGTCTCCCGGGGAGCAGTTACCGTCTCGTGCCGGATCCGGTCGCTGCAGGGGGTGCTGCCGCGCATCTATCTCCTCAACGAGCTCGCTGGCGACACCTTCCGGGCCGGGCGGGATCAGGGCAGCACCATCCCGCCGCCCCCGGGCTGGCAGGAGATCGGCCGCCCCCTCCCCTCGCCCGCTCTCTGCGACCCCGAAAGCACGCTCTGGTTCCGTCTTGCCTCGCTCGCCGTCCGCGGCGATGTCCCCGCCCGGGTGTTCTGGGGCAGGGAGGATGCCGGCGACATCTGCTGGGCGGGCTTTGAGATCGAGCTCGCGCCGCCCCGGGGGACGGCAACGGAGGTCGACTGCCGCTATCGGATCGAGTTCGACCGGGGTGAGCCCGATGGGTGAGGGCGTGGCGCTCGTCTACCCGTACTTCCGGGAGGCCGATCCGGTGAGGAAGCTCTTTGCGCCGCTCGGGATCGCCTACCTCTCAAGCCAGGTACAAGCGCTCGGCATCCCGGCCTTCATCTGCGACTGCACCTTCGAGACGTTTCAGCGGGCTGTCGAGCGGATTGCTGCAGCAGACCCCTCCATCGTCGGCATCTACGTCATGATCAGCATGAGCAGAAACGCTCTTGCGCTGCTCCGGGAGCTCCGGCAGAGGCTGCCCGGCACGCTCTTTGCAGCAGGCGGCCCGCTGCCGACGCTGTATCCCGACCGCTTCGCCCGGGAGTTTGATCTCGTCTTCCGGGGGGAGGCGGATCTGACGTTTGCCCGGTTCTGCCGCGACTACCACGCCTCGGGGTGCACGCCCGCGTCTCTCTCGCGGCTCCCGCTCTCCTCGTACCCCGGGATATACCTGCAGACGGAGAACGGGGTGGCGAGCGCCCCGGCCATCCACAATCCGGCCGCGGTCCTGGACCGGCTGCCGCTCCCCGACCGGAGCGGCCCCGAGCACCGGCTCTACCAGCAGTTCTGGCAGGATGCGGCGGGATGCAGGCCGGCAGGCATCATCATCACCCGGGGGTGCCCCTGGAACTGCGACTTCTGCTCAAAGCCCGTCTGGGGGAGCGTCTTCCGGAAGCCTTCCCTGGACCGCGTCTTTCTCGAGATCGCCGAGATCGGGAGGCTGGGCTACGATCAGCTCTGGATCGCCGACGACTCCTTCACGCTCGACCTTGCCTATCTCCGGGAGTTCTGCCGCAGGAAGGTGCATGAGAGCCCTGAGATCACCTGGACCTGCCTCTCCCGGGTCGACCGCCTGGACCGGGAGGTCGTGGATCGCATGCACCAGGCGGGGTGTGTCAGGGTGTACCTGGGTCTTGAATCGGGGAGCGACGAAACCCTCCGCCTGATGGGCAAACGGGCGACCGTCCGGGACGGGAGGGAGGCGGTCCGCCTCTTTGCAGAGGCGGGGATCGAGACCGCGGGATTCTTTATCGTCGGATACCCCGGGGAGACGATGGCCTCGGTCGAGGAGACGCTCGCCCACGCCCTCTCGCTCCCGCTCGACGAGATCTCGATCAACGTCCCGTACCCCCTCCCGGGATCGCCGCTCTTTGACCGCGTGGCGGACGTGGATCCGGAAGACGACTGGGACGCCGCCGGGAAGGTGAGGTTCATGTACCGCTCGGAGTTCGATGAGGCGGTGCTGAAGGGAAGGATAGAAGAGGCGATGGAGCGTTTTGCTAGGTCAAAAGAGGAGCGGGATCGGCGGCGCGGTCTGGCGATGCGGCAGGCACCCTCTGCGTGAAGGCCGGCGGGCGGCAACGGCCGGATTTTCGAGGACGCCCGGGATGCAGGACATCCTTCCATACTGCACGGCGCATGCCGCTGCGAGAACGGGCTCGCTCCCGTGTCTCCGTCTCCAGGGGAGGATTCAGTTTCTTCATTTTCGAAAACAGCCTTCGGACGTGTAGAGAAAGATGACAAAATGTATATGTATCCCGGCGTTCAGGTAACTACGTGGATGCTGGAGCAGTGTCCGCAGAAGCTCTGGGTGGCGCCCATCCCCGGTTGACGCCTCGGATGACGCGACCCGCCTGCCCGGAGGCAAAAAACGTGTACTCTTCCTGTACTTAAAGGTATGCCTCTTCTGCCTCCTGGAACTTAAACGAAAACGGAGGTAGAACATATGAAGAGCAAAATCGGAATGCGGGCATTCTCCCTGCTCCTGGCAGTGATGCTGATTAGCGTGGTGGTGCCGGCGGCGGTGAGTGTCGATGAGATAACTTTCGTCTCGGGTGATGTTCTCGGTGAAGTTACGTTAATCGAGAGATCTCCATCACTGGTTCAGGAGCTACGTAAAAATCCAGATGCAGAAGAGACCATTGCAGCTGCGATTCATAATTATCCTCGGGTAGTTTATCTCACAGGCTGGTCAGACGATGATAATGAGAGAATTAAAGGTATTTATGAGCGTGCGAAAGAGTATTGGGAACAGGAAGCAGGAGTTCGCAGCTGGACTCAAAAAGATGGTCGCATGTGGATAAATGAATATAATTATCGGGGTATCAACGGCCTAATGCATCCTGGAGGAATGGGAGTCTCTTCATCGGGAACGAATTGTCAATATTTAACAAGTCATCTGGGGCAGCCTATCGGAGGGTATCCTTGCTGGATAGAGGTCGGAGTAGCCAAGTTTTCTGAGATATTCAACGGGGATCCAAATGAGTTTGTGATATTCACTGTCGATAGTACGCTTCCGGAGGGGGACAAATTCGTCTCGCATGGCAATTTTACGAATGGGAATCGAGATTTCAACTTTGAAATCTATGTCAGTAGTGTTCAATACCCCCAAGGATATCCTTATATGCTTTCATGGGAAGGGGAGGTAATTCGCACCGGTCACGTACCCTTTACAAGAGGAAATCCTGATGAGAATCACGAGTATTTTGCTGCCGACAGCAGCAGCTTCACTCCGGTATCCACTGCATATTTCTGGGACTCATACCTATATAACGATCAAACAGCCGTATGGTGGAATGAAAATCTACCGGAGAAGACCCACTATAGTCAAGGATCTTCTCCGGTGATGGTAGCTATGTACGTCCCCTGGTGGTCGCAAGCATACAGGATTGATTCATGGATTCCATAACATTACGCATCGGGGTTTTAGGAAGTCTTGTAACCTCCTTTCTCGTTTTTTTGATGTTATCGTCCGGATGTATGCAGGAATCCATCACGGAACCTGAAGGCTTTGATTGGACGAAGCACCTTGACTGCAAAGGCAACGAGTCAGAGATCAAACTGGTGCAGATCGCCCTCTGTGATGCAGAGGTGGCTGAGGCGGTGTGCAACCACTCGTTCGAGACCGAAGTCTTCGTTTCAAACCTGGGGCACGGAGAAGGTGAGCCGGAAGAGGTTTTTACTGTGCGATTCTGGCTATTTAACGGAACGTCTCGTCCGAATGGCGATTATGACGGCATCTATAATGTTTTCATCAATGATTCAAAGCAGATCGTTCTCAGATCCTGGCAATACCCGCCTCGGTACCCGCCCAATGTCCCTGTCGAGATGAAGGTAAACGTTACAGACCGCTCAATCTGCACATATCATAATCTGTAAGGGTGTATCGGCAGTGTATGTATGAAGGTTGATTAAATCGTCAAACCGGAGCTCTGGCGTTCAGGTGCCTCCATCCGGAGGGGCCTACCTGTACCGCCTCCCTCAATACCCCTCCTGACATTGATTCCCGCTGTGGATAACGAAGCGGCTATCTCCAATATTCACAGGAACTGGATATTACGAGACGTACGGTTTTGCGCTACCGATCCTCTGGCAGCAACTGAAGGGGAGGAATGCAATCGAAGAAGAAAATAGAAATCGTATTGACGATCACTATCGTGCTCCCCGCAACCATTCTCATTTTTTCGCTGGAGAGAATGGAATTCACCGATGAGGACGATGCTATTGTGCATGACGGGATGATAGGTTGTCTGCAGCATACCAGGTGACCCGAAGAATGAGAAATGACAGCGAAGTTTTAAACATGATCGGAGATGTGCACACTTTGAAGGGCGATGTATTCAACGAAATGGGAGAATCAATAGAATACATCAGGATACCTCCTCTCCGACAGACACCGTCGGGTTTTGATCCTGTGACACGGGACAATACCGGTACCCTCCCCGGGTTGGACACCCAGATACAGCAGGGTGCCGCGCTCCCTCGCGACATACATCGCCTGGGGCGAGCTTACTCCCGGCCCTTCATTCCCCGAAGAGGGATCAATCCCGTCGGATTTGACAAAAACCGGCCTACGTGTAGAGAAATTGGATAGAATTTATAAATATACCTGGGTTCATGGTATTGTGTGGATGCGTGAAAACGGCATCCGCAGAAGCTCTGGGGGCCGCCCATCCCCGGTTGACGCCCGGATGACGCGACCCGCCTGCCCGGAGGCAAAGGGACTGTAGCATTCTGCGTACTTAAATGTATGCCTCTTCTTACTGTGTTGCATAATATCTCCCGGGACTCCCCTGCCGGTATTCCTGTCGTGCCTTTGCTCAGGCCACCATAGCAACCAG
>JAHKLN010000001.1 GCA_020854755.1 Methanomicrobiaceae archaeon
CGAGAGATCGCCGGGGCCGATGCCGAGCACTGCGCGTCCGTCCGAGATCTCGTTTAAGGTCGCACAGAATGACGCAATGGCTGCAGGGGTGTCGGTGAAGGTATTCATGATGCCCGGACCGAGCTTGATCGTGTCGGTGGAAAGGGCGATTGCGGCAAGGGTCGGGTAGCAGTGGCGGTTGTTGTAGTGGTTGGTAATCCATGCAAAGTCGATGTCCTTGGACTCTGCGAGCTTGGTGAGTCGCACAACCTGTTTTACGTTAATGTTACCTGGCACAAATTCAATTCCATAACTCAAGGCTATTTCACCTCATTGAGTAGTTACGTGCACAGATTTAAATATATTACCATTTTGTGCTGGACAAAACGGATGCCCGTCGACGGGACTCGCAAAAGAAGGAATTTAAGGCAATTTTTAAGATATTATCAGGTTTTCTTCCTCTTCTATTGCGGTCTTGGCGGAGGAGGAGCGGGAAGAACCGCAAGGTACATATATCGTGGATGTGCGTTCTGCGCGAATCGGCGGCCTCGCCCGCCCGGGAGAAATATATATGTTGTTCTCCCGCGTACAAATCAATGATTGATCTGCGGCGTCTCCGGGGATGCCGGGATTTGCCGCATGCGGCGGCGTATGGAAAGTCTGGAAGGGTAACAGGATGCAGGTGCTGGCGATTGGATTGGGCGGGGCGGGATCCCGGATTGTTGACAGGCTCTATGATCACGATCAGCGAAGCGGGGTCGGGTGCATGAGCGTCATTTCGATCGATATCGATGCGAATACGCTTTCGCAACTCCGTCACCTGCCTGATTCCGCACGGGTCTTCTTCCCGCCCATCGATCCGGAGAGTCCGCTCGATATCGCCACGACCATCGATATCGAGGAGGTGATGACGCGCATCCAGGGATTGGATACGATGCATATCGACGCGATCCTCCTCTGCTGCGGGCTCGGGGGCAGCATGGTCGATGCCGCCGCCCCCCTCGTTCAGGAGATCCGCAAGTCACACGTCGAACCGGTCTTCGCGCTTGCCACCCTCCCGTGCAGGGGGGAGGGAAAGAAGATCTCCGCAAAGGCGGCAGACGATATCGAGATGCTTTCCGAGATTGCAGACGCTCTCCTGCTGTTTGACAACGAGACGTGGTACGGGAAGATCAAGACCATGTTCGCCATCATGGATGCCGACAGGGCGGGGAAGGGCCGGGAGGCAGGAGGCGCCTCCTCCCTCCCGAAAAACCCCAGAGATATCTACGCCATGCTCAACGAGAGGATTGCACGGCAGATCGGCCTTCTCCTGCGGGCAGGCGAGTTCAACGAGCACGGGGTGGAGGTGGCGGAGGTCGTCCTGGACGCCGGCGAGGTGCTCAATACCCTGAAAGGGAACGGGTATGTCGCCGTCGGGTATGCGGCCGAACAGCTCCCCACCAGCTGGCTCGATATCTTCTCCCGGTGGCGTTCGTCGAGGTATTTTATGGAGGGGTCTCAACAGAAGGCGGCCAGGATCGTCTCTCTGGCAAAACGTGCGGTGTATGAGGATATTTCGGTCCCCTGCGATCTGACGAGCGCAGATAAGGCGCTCGTGCTCATTGCCGGCCCGTCGGCGGAGCTGAGCATGAAGGGCTTCCAGACCGTCCGCAAATGGATCGATCGGAGCATTGCCGGCCTTGAGATGCGCTCCGGAGATTACCCGGTGAAAAACACCCGCTACGTCGGAATCATCGTGATGCTCGCAGGCCTGCAGAACATCCCCCGCGTCGAGGATCTCAAGCAGATCCGGGCAGAATACGCAAGCGAGCTCGAAGCCGAGGTGCAGAAAGCCGCTGCCCTGGAACAGGAAGATCTCAGCACGATGCCGGATGGCGGAGAGCCTGCGTTTGGCGAATGGGAGGAGGACGATGCCGGGGTGCGGGAGCAGGAGCTGAAGGATGAGATGATCTCCCTCCCCGGATCCTCCGGGGACGAGCGGACCGGGGAGAGGGATCAGATGATTTCCATGCCAGGCAGACCTGCCGAGGGCGGGCAGGACGATGCGATCGTGCTGCCGCAGAGGCCCGATCGGTCTCCTGCCGATATTACCCGGATGACCACGGTGCACGCCGCCCCGGCACCGAAGAACTCGACATTCGAGGCGAAGGATGTACGCACGGCGATCGCGCCGAAGGAGCTGGATGTCAAAGGAGGCTTCCAGACCCGCGTGAAGCCGGTGCAGCGGCCGAAGGAGACTGCCATGACGGGCGAGGGCGTATCAATCCGGCAGTTCGATCGACCCGTGCAGGATGCTTCGTTTGACGGGCGCAGAATCCCGCTGCAGGATCGGCTCAGGCGGCCATCCGACGATCTGCTGCCCCTTGCGAACCGATGGCCCGGCGGGAGGATCGTCCGGCCGCGGGAGCCGGATCCGTCGGGGGGCAGGCTCCGGGTGGTCGATACGCCCGCAAAGAAAGAGAAGAAATATCCGCGTGATTCCGACGACGACGATTTTGTCTGGATTACGTGACGTCACCCCGGCAGGGCCGGGGTGGTTCAGAGAGCGTCCACGATCTTTGCATACGGGATGCTTCCCGCCCCGATCTCCGTTCTGATCTGGTATCCCTGCTCGGCGGCATTGCCGATCATGTTCATGCCGGTGTAGGCGATGATCGGGAGGCGGTACGGGTGTTCGTGCAGATTGAACCGCTCCGTGCCGGTACCGGCGGGAAAGACAAACCCGCACTCCTTCATCTGATCGATTGTACAGAGCACCCGGTCTCTGGCAACGGTCGGGACTTCCCGGACGTTTGCCAGGATCACGCCGCTTCCCGTTGTCGCAAACCGGTTGATGGAGGTGAGGCCGGCGGAGATGAAGAGCTGGAGGGGGTCGGTGGTGGCGCCGCGGTAGCCGATGAGCTCGACGAACGCGGAAGGGGCGTCCTGCCGGATCGAGAGGAGGCCTCCGTACTCGAGCCTGATGGGGATCCCCCTCTTCTGGAGCACGCCGTCGAGGGTGACGCCGCAGACGGTGATGATGCCGGCATGCCCGTCAGGGACTCTCGGGTCGTCGTCGATCACCCGATATGCGTTGAAGAACCCGCACTCCGCGCCGATGACCTGATCGAATGCCTGCCTGACGCCGTCGATCGACTCTTCCGGAACGATGGTGAGGTTGTACGCGACGCTGCCGGTGGCGTTCTCGGGGTTGAAGGTGCTCCGGAACGCAAGCCGCTCGAGTTTCGATATGATGAGCCCGATCCGTTCGTCGACGAGAGCGCTCTCGGTCTCCTCTATACCGAGCTCGGTGAGAACGCGCCCCCTGTTCCCGATCTTTACGGTGAACCCCATGTCGTCGAGGTAGCGCAGGTAGTACTGGACCGCACGGTCGCTCAGGACGAACCCGCGTTCCGCCATCAGCTCGCTCAAGCGCTTTGCGCCCATCGGCTCATGCGCATCTTTCAGGATGCGCAGGATCTCGAGGTACTTCCGCTCCGATCGGATCGATGCCCCCGCCGGCCGCATCATCCCTCTACCACCCCTCTGCTGTCCAGGTATTTTCCGGAATACAGCCGGTCGCCGTTCTGCACGCAATAGAGGATCATCTGCACCACCCGATCACCCCGGCACAGAGGGATGTTCTTTGGCCCGCAGTTTGTGAGGCAGAGCGTCAGCTGCCCGCGAAACCCGGGATCCACAAACCCGCCGCCGAGGAGCACTCCTCTCCGCGCATAGGACGAGCGGCAGCGGAGCGTACCGGCGATATCGGCAGGCAGCTCCACCCGCTCGATGCTCGGCACGAGCGTGCACGCCCCTCTCTGCAGCACGGCATCGTCCGCCGCCCGGAGGTCGTACGAGGCGGGCTGCTGGCATGCGCTGCTGTAGTCCCGTATGACAAGATCGCCGTCCGAAAGCCGCCGCGAAATCTCACTCGCTGAAAGGATCATCTACTATAGTACTCGCAGGAAAATGCTTAATATCTTCTGATATAAATTTATGAGATGGATCCATGGGGTAGCGGATATCCTCTTGGGCTTCGGACCCAAGGACGCGGGTTCGATTCCCGCTGGGTCCACTGGCCGCGGTGAACCGGTACATCTCTCTTCTCCCGCACTGGATATTGCCCGGTACGATCTTTTTGGGCGACCATGCGGCTTCTCCGCCGGACGAACCACGTACGCGAAGCGCTGCCGCCGTATCCGCTCCGAAAAAAAGTTATTCAAGCAGGATCTGAGGCGGTCTCCTCACGATAAATTCCTTCTCATCGATACTCGGCGCCGGATCCACATCGTCTGCAGTGGCCTTCACCCGGACAAGGTATTTTCCTTCCGGGAGGTACCTGACGTCCAGGCGGGACGTGCCTCCCGTCGCCGTGCTGTCTGCATACTGTGTGTCAAACAGATTCCACTCGCCTGCGGTTGCGTTTTTATATTGCAATTCCTGCTTGGCCAGGAGAGAGCCGTTGTAGGTAAGATCCCACGACAGGGGAAGATAGTGATTCGCCGCGGACGGCGCGACGTTCAGATTGGACACATGCAGTACCGGACCTGCGCCTTCCAGCCCGGTGCTGTTGAGGTCAGGTATGGCGGTTATGAAGGTGTCGGGCAGGGCGAGTTCGTCTTCGCCATCGTTGAACGTGATCTTCGAGTCAGACCCGAAGATGTTGATGTTTCCGTCTTTCTTGACCTTCAGGCGGAATGTCGCCTCCCATATCTGGCCAAGCTTGACTGTGCCCACATTGTAATCGAGTGAGCTGGTGCTTTGCCAGCTTGCGGTATCATCCTGCGTATAGGGATAGCTGGTATGCGGAGAGGGCGGAGTGATATTCAGATCGGTTCCGCTTACTCTTGGATAGCTGTCGATCCGTGTAGAGACCTCATTCAAATACATGTACTCCAGGACATTTTTGCCGGAAATTGGAACATCGTTCACGCTGACGGTTTCAAAGGAGAGATGCACTTCGGTGCCCACCCCCGCTTCGGTCTTCAGGTCGCCAGCGATCTCGGCGTATATCCCGGCCAGATCATCACCGAAAGGAGCGTAGTAGTATTTCCCGCCTGTTTCCTCTGCAAGTTTCTGGAGTACAGACCTGCCCTGATATGAAATGCTGTTTGCATAGGCGATGGAGTAGATCCGTATTCCATTGTTCTCGGCATAGACCGCCATGTTCTGCTCGGCATCCGACAACCCGCTGAAAATCATGTAATTTTGAGTTAGGTCCCCAAACTGAGTTGGGAGAACGTTTGGATAGTTGGCATTTGGATAACCTGTTCCCCGTGCCAGCGGATCGCCGTACCAGTTCCAATCTCCGTCTCCCAGTAGTACAATGGCCTTTACCGCCGAAGATCTGCCATTCTCTTTCAGTTCATTGATTGACCGGTAGATGCCATAGCGCATCGGTGTCCCATGATCAGGAACCATTTCGTCAAGCGACTGGTTCACCTGGACAAAGTTAGAGATAAGCGTGCTATCGATGGTAGCATAATCGCTGTAACTCAGTGGATATATATAGTCATTGTCTATCTCCGAAGTGGAAATACCTGAATTAACTCCAGGTCTCGATATGTATCCACTTCTCCCGAAGGATATGGTTCCAACCTGATCCCTGTTCTCCGAGAGTTGACCGACAAGGATTTTTGCCGCTTCTCGCGCCGAGTGCATCCTGTCGGGATTGTCATAAAGCATGCTTCCCGATCTATCCGTACAGAGTATCACATCGATCGGATCCGGCTGCA
>JAHKLN010000103.1 GCA_020854755.1 Methanomicrobiaceae archaeon
GGCCCTATGGGGAAAGTGGATGAAATGGCTGCTGCTGATTGTCAGCACAATCATCTTCCCGCTCATTCTCGGATATACTGTGCGTATCTACCGCGGGATAACGCCTGCACCGGAGCTAGAGGACTGGGTGGATATGTTTATCGATGGCTTAAAACTCTTTATCATCAACCTCATCTACATGATACCGGTAATGATCATTCTGGGCGTAGCCCTGCTCCCGATAATTGCAGTGGCAGCTTCGGGCAATGACGCGGCAATCTTTGCGGCCATCGCCGCCGTTCTCGGAGGAATGGCGCTGGCATTCCTCGTGGCCATCATCATATCGCTCATCATGTTCATCGGCGTCATCAGGTTTGCACGCCAGGGCAGCATGGGAGAGGCGTTCAATATTCGCGCAATTCTCGGGCATATCGGGAGGATCGGCTGGGTGGACTATATCATCGCCCTGATCATCCTCTGGCTGGTCCTTATTGTCTTCTCGGTAGTGCTGGGCGTTATCGGCAATATTCCTTTCATCGGATTGATCATCACTCTGGCCCTTGCTCCAGTCATCCAGATATTCGAAGGACGGTACATGACGCGGATCTACGAAAGTGTGGGCGCCGCTGTGTGAAAGAGGCTAATACCCTTCTTTTTGTATCTGAAGACTTCAGACGGAGAAGACATACGAATCACTTTATCTACTCCGCTCATCCCGGTCCGCTACCGGCAGCCTGCTTTACTTTCTCCATTCTAAAGGCTTCATCAGGCCAATCGGTCCGCATCGAGCTGCCTCTATCATGGAGCGCTCGATATGTTTAATTACATGCGGGCGTATTCTCCGCGGTAAGGTGTCGGCAATGGATATCGTGCATCTGCTTGTCGAATCGTACATCTATACCCAGAAAGCCCTCTGGGGCAGGTGGCGGCGATGGTTTCTCCTGCTCATCGGGAGCATCATCTTCCCGATCATATACGGCTATGCAGTGAGGATCCTGCAGGGGGCCGACCCCGCACCGGAGCCGAAGGATCTGGGTCGGCTCGTTGTGGACGGCATCCGGCTCTGGCTCGTCTACCTGATCTATGCCGTCCCGGTGATCGTCATCATTGCCCTCTCTGTCGAATGGGGATGGTCGCTCCTTTCGCGGGAACTGCACGCAGGCACGGCCGTCTGGCTGACCGCCTTCACCTTCGGCTTTCTCCTTGCCTTCTTCATCGCGCTCCTGCTCGCGCTGTATGCAAACATCGGGGCGATCCGGTTTGCCCGCACCGGCAGGTTCGGCGCGGCATTCCACTTCGGCGGCATCGGGTCGGACATCCGCCGGATCGGATGGACCTCGTATGCATTTGCCATCATCCTCCTCTACGCCGCCCTGCTGCTGATCTGCTGGGTGCTGATCATCTCCGTGATCGGGGTGATACTGCTCATCCTGCTTGCGCCGGCGTTCATGATCTTTCACATGCGGTTTATCGAGCGTGTCTACGAGAGCGCCGGGTACTGACGCCATCTCCCACCGTTGATACCTCGAAGCGCTCCAATGCAGGCAGCAACGACATTATTCCCGCACATGGTTCGTATAAGGTCAGCAATACGATCGCATCCCCGGTGCCCCGCTATGTTTATATACAGCATCCCTGACGCTATGGCAGAAAGCGGTGATGGGTATGGATATCGGAGGCAGTATCGAGGATGCAATCGACTATACCAGACAGGGGCTCTGGGGGCACTGGAGAAGGTGGATTCTTCTCGCCGTCTCGACGATCATCTTCCCGCTGATAGCCGGGTATGCCTTCTGGATCCTGAAAGGAGTGCGGCCTGCGCCGGAACTGCAGAACTGGGGAAGGATGTTCATCGACGGCATACGGCTGCTTGTGGTGATGATCATCTACTATATCCCGATCTGGATCGTCATGGCAGTCTTCATCGGCCCGGCATTGAGCCCGCTGATATCGGCGCTTGGCGCCGGGAATATCGGGGCGGTGTTCGCCATACTTGGCAGGATACTCATCGGGCTGATCATCGTCTTCATCCTCGAGATCATCATCTACATCGTCCTGATCACCGCCGCCGTCCGGTATGCGCGGACGGACGCCATCGGGGAGGCGTTCCGCTTCGGCGCAATCTTTGACCATATCGCGCAGATAGGGTGGGCAGAGTACATCCTTGCCCTGATCGTGCTCTGGCTCGTCACTATCGTCGTTCCGTTCGTCTTCGGCATCATCGGCTCGATACCTCTCATCGGGTGGCTGATCGTCCTCTTCCTCTATCCGGCATACATCATCTTCATTGCCCGCTATGTTGCGCTCCTCCACGACAGCGCAAAGACCTTTGCCTGATGCCTGCCTCCCCGGGCAGGCCCGCTTCCTCTTTGGCGTCTCATGGCAGGATTGTGGTCATACGGTAAATCAGAGGCTTTTTCTGCACAAACGACGAAACACTCACTGAACCAGTCCGAATGCTCGGCCAAAGAGTGATCATTGCATGGATATCACACAGATGATGGGTGAATCCTTCGAATATGCCTGGGAAGCGCTCGTAGGCAGATGGGGGCGATGGATACTCCTGCTTGTGAGCACCATCATCTTCCCGCTCATACTCGGATACACCCTGCGGATCATGCGCGGGGATACAGAGCCACCGGAACTCGACGGTTTTATGGGCATGTTCATAGACGGCATCCTGCTCCTGATCATCTACATCGTCTACACGATCCCGGTGATGCTCATCGCCCTCCTCTCCGCTGCCCTCTACCTCATCCCGGTACCGCAGGGAATAGTAACGGTCAACATTCCCCAATTCGGTCACCATATATCCAATCTCTACCTCATTCCGGTACCGCAGGGAATAGTAACGGGGGGAACTGTGTCCCAGGAGTTGCTTGCATCTCAGGGGAGCGTGACAGGCATGACTGCTGCTCCCGGGCTCCTCGGCATCCCGCTTGGCATCCTAGCGGCACTCCTCCTGACAATTTTCATCATCCTTCTTGCA
>JAHKLN010000094.1 GCA_020854755.1 Methanomicrobiaceae archaeon
CGCATGGGGGATCGGTTAAGTGAGTTTCCGGGCACCATGGGTTCATCTCGATGATGTACGGGCATAGCGAGTGCCTCATCAGAGGCATATCCAGGCGACCCGGGATACTGACCCGGGATACGGAGCCCTCAAGCGACAGTGGCCGTACCTGAAACAGGGTATGCAAGCCCTGGAGCTGCGGCGTGCGGACGTAACCGATGAACCGATGAGGATCGATGCATTCAGTGCAGGCATCCCGGATCCGGTTTTCCCGGCAGCTGTCTCGTTCCGGCGGACCGGAATATAGATCTCCCCCGGCCGGCATCTGTAAATGGAACGCTCTCGCAGCTTGACACAATTCGCTCCCATGCACGGCTTCCCACCGGCGCTTCATCCGGGGGAGGCGGCCTGCGGTCCACTGTTCCGGGGATAGTCTGCGAAAACAGGATACTGCGTATCGGTGCAGGCTCAAGAATTTTCATCCGTTGCGCCTGTGGCCCCTCTCAGGGCTTCATCGGCGTTTCACATGAGAAGGGGTAATAAGCAACATTCCCCCCTCGTTCTGTATGCCCGCAGCCCTGGGCTCGTGCTCATGTCGTTTCATGAAATGTGGGTGGGGGCGATTGCGGCAGCATCAGCACTAGCATTTCCGGACATCCCCGCCGCTTGGGTTACAGCAGAGGATCCAGCGCGGCAAGAATCTCGTCTTTCCTTCTGCCGGCAATGTGCACGACCTTTGACGAGGATGCAGCCCCGGAGATGATGCGCACATCAGACCGCGGCACGGCAAGCACTTCGGCAATCAGCGCAATAATGGCCCGATTTGCCTTCCCCCCGACTGCAGGCGGCGTCACCTGACAGCGTACGCTCTTTCTCCATATGTTATATCCTGCAGGAAGGGAGGCATTCTTTGCTCCTGCTGAGACGTCCAGCGCAATGATCACACCATCATCGGTTTCCGCTACGGCGTCGGCACAGGTATTCATCACCAATCATCCAGAAGATGTCGCCCGGCACTAACAGGCAGGGATCACCGGCAGCCTGCGCTGATCCTCACCCGCCTTTACCCATATGCCGGGCGGGCCTGTCGCGCATCCGGGTTGTCCCTTGGCTCATCTCCGGGCATCACGCCAGTTAATCACCCGGGGACCTAAAGATGCGCTGTATCGGCTGTATAGTATATGCTTTGCGGAGGTATATAGCCATCGCCGGGGAACCAGCGCGGGCTGGCTTCAAAGAACTCCCCCTCCCGATATACCAGGTCGCCCCGCATGATCACCATCACAGGGAATACCGCACTGCGCCCTTCATACGGCGACCAGTCGCATTTGCTGTAGAGCTGGTCAAGGCTGATATCGCTGGTCCTCTCCGGGTACAGGGCGAAGTCGGCGCGATCTCCGGCCTCAAATCCTGCACGGGGAATGCCGAGGATGGATGCCGGAGTCGTGGAGGTCTTCTCAACAATCGATGCGAGGGAGACCCGCCCCACATAGGCCTGTGCTACAAGGAGCGGCACCATCGTCTGCACTCCCGGAATCCCCGGGGGTGCTTCCCGCATGCAGAGCGACTTCTCGGTGAGCGTGTGAGGCGCGTGGTCGGAGGCGATGACATCGATCCGGTCCCAGCAGAGCCAGAGATCTCGCCGCTCCGCATCCCTCCTGAGCGGAGGGTTGACCTTGACGGAGGCGTCCGTATCATCAAACTGCTCCCAGGATAGAAAGAGGTGGTGCGGGGTGACCTCGACCGTACCGCCTGCCGCGCGGATCGCCTCCGCTGTGCTCAGGTGGCAGAAGTGAAGGCGGGAGGTCTGCGGCGCCGCCGCAGTGACCGCTTTCACGGCGCGCACCTCGCCGTCCGGCGGACGTGCGTTGCAGTGCCCCTGCAATGTGGCAGACTCCTCGCTCTCGACCTCTTCCGCATGGATCGTGGCAAGCCCCCCTATCCGGTGAATCCGCGCGAGCACATTCTCGAGGTCGGCAGGGGTGAGGGCAGAGCCGTAGCTCGACGGCGCGGTGAAGACCTCCCCGAACGCCATTGCACCCGCCTGCCACATCTCCTCGAGCATGGCATCGGGCGTGACCCCGGCATTCACCGCAAAACTGCAGACGCTATCTCTTGCCGCCTCACCGATCCGCGCCTGCAGCAGTTCCGGGGTGGTGATGGGAGGAATCGTGTTGGGCTGATCGACAACCACGGTGACCCCGCCGGCTATGGCGCTCATGCTTCCGGTCTTCCAGTCCTCCTTGTGCAGCTGCCTGCCTCCGCGCATATGCACGTGCATATCGACGGCTGCCGGCAGACAGAGAAGCTGCTGGCAATCAATCGTCTCTACGGCAGGGCAGGGCGCTCCGACGTGCCTGACGACGCCCCCTGTTATAGAAATATCGGCAATCCTCCCGTCCGGGAGCTTTGCGTTCTTCAATACGAGATCAACCTTTGACGCCATGACCTATTCGCCCTAACTCTTCTCGTGGCGCAACATGCACCTCGACCATATGATGCGGGTGGTACCGGGTCTTGGACTCACGAAGCCCGGCAGCCCCCATATCGCATTCCCTGTTGATGTACTGATACTTATTCTTCAGCATCTTAGCAGTCTCGATGTTGATCGCCCGGTATATGCCACGATACGTATCGGGAAGCCCCTTCTCGAAATGGACGACCGCAGTATCGCCGTTCAGCTTGCCGGCGACCGATATGGCGCCGATGGTGCCTCCGATCCTGATCGCGCAGCCGCACAGGCCGAGATCCTCGAAATGATCGATGGCATAGAGGACAGCATCCTTCTCATAGGCGAGGATCGGTACCGAGTCGCAGTCTTTCCAGTCACACCAGACGAGGAGAAACTCCCTGACCTCATCTATGGCGTCTGCAGATATCGGTTCGGCGGTATAGGAATAATCACGCCGGAACCGGTTGAAATGCCGGCGGGTGCTGAAATATCTCCTTCCCGGAAGGTCTGCAAGGTCAGACGACAGGTAGACATAGTCGAAGAAATCCCTGTCTGGATACAGGGAGATCCCCGGCCAGGCTGCCTCTATCCATGCCTTCGATTCCGGATCCAGCATGATCAGGGGGGCATCATCGCCTTCCCGCACTGCAAGATCGATCACATCCTGCAGGAGTTCGGGATCGCGCGGGCCTATGGGCGACCGGAACTTCGTCTTCCCCTCGATAGTGCTGGAGAGCACGATGCAGTCCCGCACAAAGGCACGGCGATAGTGCGCATAGTGGTTCCAGCAGAGCAGGTTGGCGAGCGTATTGTCGCTATGCACCACCGGATACTGTCGATAGTGCTCCCGGAAGCGATCCCGGTCTTTTAAAGAGACCGGCAGGAAGTCGGCCTGTTTAAGCACCTCTGCCATCTCCCTGGTACCGCATGGGGATATATCCCTCCATCCGCAAAAATCCGAGCGGAGTATAGAACTCATCGAGCCCCGGCTCGGCGATCAGTACGATCCAGCCGATATTTGCAGATCTGCACCGCTCCAGCAGTGCCGATACGATCATTGTTCCGATGCCCATATGCCGGTAACTTGAAAGGACGACCACATCCTCGATAAAGGCATCGGCTATGCCGTCCGAGAGCACCCTGCCCATGCCGATCGCCCTGCCGCTCTCTGTATCGACGGCGACGGCAAACGCAAAGCTGCCCCGGATCAGGGCGGCAATGCCTGACGGATCCCATCCTTCCTTCCACCACCCTCCGGCCCGGTAGAGATCGGCAATCGCTTCCTCATCCCATGCGGTGACCATCCGTATCTCGATCTCGTGCTCGTCGTCCATCATCTCGCCATGCTGATCCGGTACCATCGCGATCCCTCCGTAGGTCGCTATCCCGGGTAAAAAAGCCTTCTCAGAGCGGCAGAGATCCGCCCGCCGCCGGGGGAAGCCACGTCCGTTTCTCCGAAAAACCGGTGGCCGATAGGGGTGTATCGGGCGGTTCAGCAGACCCTCGGCACGGGATCCCCGATTGGAGGCTCGATGAAGCGTTCTCCGCCGATGGCGGTCTTCATGATGACGCCCCGGCCCTCCGTGACCGTGCCGATGATGGCGGCGTCCCTGCCGTAGGGGTGAGCGCGGAGCGCCGCGAGGACCGCATCGGCGTCCTGCGGTGCAACAGCCACGATCACCTTGCCTTCGTTTGCCACCTCGAGCGGATCGATGCCGAGCATCCCTGCCGCGCTTCGCACGCTCTTTCTGATGGGGAGGCGCTCCTCTTCGATCAGGACGCCCTTTCCGCTCTTCGCTGCCATCTCGTTGATGGCGTTTGCAAAACCGCCGCGGGTCGGATCTTTCATGGCATGGATATCTCCGGCGGCGAGAGCCCTCTCCACGAGCGTCCAGAGAGGCGCAACATCAGATTGTATCTGGCCGCCAAAGTCAAACCCTTCCCGGTGCGCCATAATGGCGATGCCGTGATCTCCTATGGTGCCGCTGACGATGATCCGGTCGCCTTCCCGCAGATCGCTATCCCTGATCACCCGGTCGGCAACACCGATGCCTGCGGTATTGATGACGATGCTGTCGAGTGCGCTCCGCTCGAGCACCTTGGTGTCGCCGGTCACGAGGCTCGCACCGCATTCTTCGAGCGCCGCGTCCATCGATCTGACGATCCGCTCGAGATCTGCGATCTCAAAGCCCTCCGGAATGATCATGCCGCACGACAGGGCGATGGGGCGTCCTCCCATCATCGCAAGGTCGTTGATCGTGCCGCAGACGGCAATCCGCCCGATATCTCCCCCCGGGAAGAAGATCGGGGAGACAACATGGCTGTCGGTGGTAAAGACAATGTTCTGGCCGTTGAGCGGAATGACGGCTCCGTCATCCAGTGCCTCAAGCCCTATTCCGCCGGCATTGCTGTGCCTGAAGTTTGTGAGCGTACCGAGCAGCTCGCCCATGGCCTCCCCTCCGGCCCCGTGCATGAGGTGTACTTTCATGATTCGTTCACTTCGATCTCGATATTGGTGACCATAATCTCGCGGCCCGCGACGATGTCGGGAAGCCTGCCGCACCGGGGGCAGACGTACTTCTCCGCCCCTTCATAGCCGCATGGGCACTGCACGCGCGCCTCAATATGGCGGCAGGCGAGCTTTGCGCCCTGAAAGAGCGGATCTTCCTCGATGATTACTTCGAAAAGGAACCTGACCTGCTCGGGATTGACCATTGCCAGTTCACCCACGTCGACATGGACGCGCGTCACGTGATCGGCCCGATTTTCGAGCGCAGCCCGCCGCGCTGTGGCGTAGATGTCGTAGGCAATGCTGTACTCGTGCATTACTCCTCCATTGCCGCATAGACCTGCCTGAAGATCTCCCGGGTCTCAAGCCCTTCCTCCCGGCTGAGTCTCTGAATGGCAAAGCCGACGTGCACCAGGACGAAGTCCCCGGGCTCCACGTCAACAAGGTCGATCCTGATCTCCTGCTGCAGATCCCCGAAATCGACGAGTGCGATGGACTCCCCTCTGATCTCTATGACCTCTGCGGGTATTGCGATACACATGATGATTCCCCTTTCCCATTAAGCATGGTTGAGCTGTTCATAAAAGAGCTGATCCTTCACGCCGGGAGGGAGATTTGAACTCCCGAGGTGCCGCGCACCAGTGGCTTTCAAGGCCACCGCCTTACCGGACTAGACTATCCCGGCCCGCCATAACATATTTGACGTCTATATAAAAATAGGTGTTCATCGCTGCCTGACAAGGATCAGGATGAGCAGCGCAAGCAGCGAGAGGAATGCAGGAAGGGGTGTTGACGGCTGATCCCCCGAGGCATTCGCGCCGGTGGATGGGGTCTGTGCTGCGGCGGTTCGCGTGGGCGTGACCGCGGGCTCTCCGGGCTCCGTTACCAGGAACTCCCTAGCGTCGACGTACTCGCCGCCATCATAGAAGAATGCCTGATAGGTGCCACCGCCCTGGATCGGCACGTCGAGCGCAAATGCGCCCACGCTGTCTGTCAACACATACTCAGGCCCGAAGACGATGCCTGATGCATCCTCCACCCGGATCTGGACTGACCGGCTATTCAGATCCTTCACCCTCCCGGCGACCTGCAGGCTGCCGTCGAAGTCCTGGGTGAGGGGGGAGGTGATCGTCAGATCGCCGGATCGATCGATGAGGGTGAGCGTCCTCCTGATCGTCGAGCTGCTGCTGAAGGTCTTTCTGTCCGGATCGATGAGCTCGAGGGCGTACTGCCCTTTCTCGAGCCCGGCAGTCTCAAAGACTGTCTGGAACGTCCCATCCTGCTGGATGATGACGGTGCTCCGGGCGACCTCCCTCTTGGTGTACGGAGTGTAGTAGAAGACGATCTCGGTGCTGAAGCCAGGATTCAGGGTGGGGTCGGAGAATCCGGGTGGGACGCTCGTTCCTTCGACCACCAGAGGCACTCCCACCCGCACCTGTTCGGGAGCGCTGAATTCAATGTACACCGCCGATGCTGAACCGACCAGCAGCAGCACGCTTAAGAGAGATAACCATGCAACCCTGTTCATACAAGTAAATTGACGGGTGAATTGTTAATGATTTCTCAAAAAACAGAGAAACCTCTGGCATGCTGGAGGGGAAGAGACCTCTATGAAGGGAGGGTTCTCGATTCGGTAACGGTCATCCTCAGGAGCGCGGGCTGCCGGTGGAACCGCTGCCTGATGTGCGGGTATCGGCATGAGAGGTATCCGGCGGCGTCTCCGGAACAGCTGGCCGAGCAGATCATCCGTCAGGTGCGCTGGGTGAAAGCAGAGATCCGCGATGAGGACTACCAGATGGTGAAGATCTTCACCTCCGGCAGTTTCTTTGACCCCGATGAAGTCCCTCCCGCTGCCCGTGATGCCGTGGCCGCCGCGTTTTCCGGCAAACTGGTGATCGCCGAGACCAGGCCTGAGTTTGTGGATGCCGGCGTCCTGCAGGAGGTATCGGCCATACTTGATGACGGCACCTGGAAGACGCCGCTCTCTGTCGCAGTCGGCCTTGAGACCACGGACGATCCCATCAGGGAGAAGAGTATCGACAAAGGGTTCTCGTTTGAGGATTTCAAGCGTGCCGCCGCAACAGCGCGGAGCGCCGGTGCCGGGGTCAAGGCCTACCTCCTGATGAAGCCGCCGTTTCTGACGGAGCGCGAGGCACGCGACGATATGCTCCGGTCGATTGCAGAGACCGTGCCCCATGCCGACAGCATCTCGATGAACCTCTGCACCGTCCAGAGCCGGACAGAGGTGGAGAGGCTCTGGAGGCAGGGGGCATACCGGCCGCCGTATCTCTGGAGCGTCCTGGATGTGCTCGCACGGGCACCCGTCCATGTACTCTGCGATCCCGTGGGCGGCGGTCAGAAGCGCGGGCCGCATAACTGCGGCAGCTGCGATCGTGAGATGGTTCGCGGCATCAGGGAGTGCTCCCTTTCGGCGGATCGCGACCTCATCCGGGCGCTTATGGAGACGGAGTGCCCGTGCAGGCAGGAATGGGAGTATCTGCTCGATCAGGAGATGCCGTTCTGCATGCCGCTCACCCGCTAGCGCTTATGCCGCTCTGCTCCCTGAGATGCTTGGCGAGCAGCGGGAGGAACGTGCCGGCATCGCTCACCACGCCGATTGCCTGCATCGTGCCCCGGTCCATGAGCTTCGTCACGGAGGCCGGGTTGATATCGACGCATATCGTCTTCACGTATGAGGGCAGGCAGTTGCCCACGGCAATGGAGTGCAGGAGCGTGCTGACCATCAGCACCATCCCGATCTGCTGAACGTGGGCACGTATGTCGTCCTGCGCCTGCAGGACGTCGGTCACCACGTCGGGCAGGGGGCCGTCGTCCCTGATAGAGCCGGCAAGGAGATAGGGGACGTTGTTACGCACGCACTCGTACATGATGCCTCCGGTAATGACTCCCTGCTCCACCGCGTTTTTGATGCAGCCGGCCCGCATGATCTCGCTGATGGCGTAGATGTGGTTCTTATGGCCGCCGGTGACGAGCGTGCCCGTCCTGATGTCCATGCCGAGCGACGTGCCGAAGAGATTGTACTCGATATCGTGGGTGGCAAGCGCATTGCCGGCAAAGAGCACGTCGATATAGCCTCCACGGATGATCTCTGCAAGAGATTCGGCCGCGCCGGTATGCACAATCGCAGGACCGCCGACGAGGCCGATCTTCATGCCCTTCTTCTTGAGCCTGAGGATCTCGCTTGCGATGTTGGCAATGATCGTCTCGCTCGGGCGCTCGGACGAGACGGTCCCGTGCATGAACTCAAAGGTGCTGACCTTCCTTGGCCGCTCCGGATAGATCACACGGACGCCGAGCTCGCCGATAACGACAGAGTCTCCGGCTTTTAATTTCGATAGCGGCGTACACATCGCGCGCCTGCTCTCTTCATCGACGACGATGAGGCAGTCCATCTCGATGTTCTCTACAGGCAGCCATTTTCCCTCGTATTTAACGAACGTGGGGTGGTTGGTGGTTGAGTAAAACCCCTTCGGGACGATGCAGTCACCTTCCGCCGGTAGAAGCGTGATATCCTGGATTTCAGGGGAGCGCGCACCGAGCCGGTGCAGCTCGCTCATGAGCGCGGTGAGCAGCCGGTCGTCGGGGGCGGTGACGCGCAGCCTCGCGTAACTGGGATCTTTTTTGTGCTTCCCGACATTGAAGACGATGATCTCAAATTCGCCCCCCATGTCCATGATCTTGTCGAACACGAGAGTCATAACTCCTGAATCGATAATATGCCCCTCGAGTTCTATTTCCCGGCTCATATCCATATGTATATGTCTGTGATACTCCGATAATAGTGTTTCTCCGGAGAAAACGTTTAATTCGGGGAGATTCTTCCCGGAATCCCACCGTGCCCGCGGGGCGCGGATCCCCTGACGCCGCCCATGAATGTCTGTCTGGCCGGGATATCCTTTCGGCAGGATTCCCCGAAAGTGCCTGGAGAGCGCGTGCCAGCTCTGCACGGAGGATACGTATTTGCTCAAACATGGCGGCGTTCGGGATATCAGGAATACGGATGGGGCCGCAACCGGCCGCTGGCTCGCCTGGCGAGGGATGGGAATACACACGATATGGGCCAAAACCGGGGCATGGCTTCAAACACGCCCTCGATCGGGCCTCACATCGGGAAGTCCCCCTCTCCGGGCGGGGGCGATCTCCCGGATCCACCATACCGGAAACCAGTACCCCCTCCTGCGGTGAACTGCCCCGCGCTTTTGGGCGCGGCTTCCTGTTTCAACGACCTGCCCCCTCAAGGAGGATCGTACGATCTCCACAGGCGCTGATTACCCTGTTCGGGCCCCCCCGGCCCTCCAGGAGTTATGGAGACCGATTGCCTGGCTCTCGCAATACAGTCACCTCATCCATTTTCATATAAAACACCCATGAAGCCCCCGATCGGGGCTGCAGGCGCAACGGATGAAAATCCGTGAGCGGTCTGGAGTATCACGGTTTCTGTAGTTCATGGATCTCGCAGTACAGTGGACCGCAGGAACAATCGCCATGGGGGTGGGGACCGGGGAGGGGGA
>JAHKLN010000087.1 GCA_020854755.1 Methanomicrobiaceae archaeon
CCCTGCCCCCACCCCCATGAAGATGCTCTCCACGGCCCACTGGAACAGGACTATCGAGAACAACCGGATCCGGGATATCGGCACAGAACGTAAGAGTTTTTCATGGCTGCGCTTGCACCGGTCGCCGGCGCATGGGAGTTTATATGAAAAAGGGTGGTGAATGCCACCATCCGCTTCCATCCGGTATGCCTGTGGCCTTCGAGGGCTCATGCCGTTTCATTGGTTGAGCTTGAGGCAGATCCCGGCCTCATAATTATTCCTATGAGAATCGATCGGGTATGGGATCACGATCTCGATTTCCACGGCAGCGCTTGTGCCGCTCGCCGGCGCGGAGGGGTTCACATGAAACAACGACCCCAGATTTAAACCTGAGGCAACGCCTCATCATCGTTCTCCGTAAACACAAACGGTGTGTGTCACCCTGCTTACTCTGCCCCCTTCTGCGTTGCGGTGCCCGGGTAGCAGCCGTATTCACGTCCTGCACTCGACTGCCGGGCGCACTGCCGGTTTCCGGGCAGCCATCGGATATCCCGCCCCCCTTCCTCCGGCATGCGTGAGCCGTTGCGGCCTCATGGGTCTTGTCTGCAACGCCCCTCCGGCGGAGGTGCTGTTGCCGCGGCGGATCAATCCTGCTTTGCGCCCGCCCGATGGGAATAGTTCGTGATGATCAGTTCGTTCAACGGCCCCCTCCCCTTCCCCCTGCAGTTGATCGCCCGGCGTGCGGGCACGCGCTCTATGGTGAAGCCTGCATACAGTTCGTCAAAGAAATCGTTTCCCGGATCCTCGTTCTTCGGATCGGAGTTGCTGATCATGACCTTTGCGCCTTTTCTATCGAGCACCCTGCAGAACTCTGCCAGGCGGATCTGGTCCTGATCGTCGAATCGGGACCGGGAGTAGGAGGTGAACCGGGAGGTTTCATTCAGCGGGCGGTAGGGGGGATCGATGTAGACAAACGTCCGCTCATCGACC
Source organism: Methanomicrobiaceae archaeon (assembly GCA_020854755.1). Classification (GTDB taxonomy): domain Archaea; phylum Halobacteriota; class Methanomicrobia; order Methanomicrobiales; family Methanoculleaceae; genus JAHKLN01. The sequence continues at coordinate 970 of JAHKLN010000087.1, forward strand.
AGTGGTTCACATGCCGTGAAATCGCCGGAAGATACCTCCGTATGCTCCAGGAGGCGCGATACCGCTCTGAGGTTGTCGGCATCCAGGATTCGGGGGCGTTTGTACCTGCCGAACGGCACATTGAAGTCTCCTCGCCGGTTCACCCGGAACAGCCCGTTGTAGCAGGTTCGGTTCAAAAAAAGCAGCTGTGCGGCCCTCTGCGTCCAGCTGTCGCTGTACCTGGAGAAATCGATCTCCGGCCTCGTCCGGTTGAGTAAACCCCTCACCCCATAGTAAAAGAGCCCCCTGCCCTCCGCATCGAGCGGCAGGAATGCAGATTCCAGCAAAGCCAGCTGGTCGATCAGGTTCTCGACGTCGCGTTTCACCACAGTGTATACGAGGATCAGCTCTTCGTTTATATCGAAGAGAAAAGACTCACAGGGGCGGCACCTCCGGGCGACCGAGAAGAATACCGCCCCGCCGCCCACGAACGGCTCAATGTACCGGGTTATCGGACCCCTGCCGAGTCCCGGGGGAAAGCGGCGCTCAAACGCACCCAGCAACTGCGTCTTGCCGCCTGCCCATTTCATAAAAGGCTTTGCAGATAGCCGCTCCCGCACCATTGCCTCATCGTCCCGGCCCGGAGATGCTCATGCGGCCGAACGGCAGGGCTGTTCCTGCCGGGAAGACCGGTGTTTCGGACGCCGGGATCCTGCTCACCCAAACATCCTCTTTGACTCTTCAAGCGCCTCGATCGCCGGCAGCTTCTTCCCGGTCAGGAACTCGATGGATGCCCCGCCGCCCGTGGAGATATGGGAAATCTTCTCCTCCAGCCCGATCTTCTCGATGGCGACTCCCGTATGCCCGCCGCCGACCACCGAGAACCGGGCGTCGGCGGCGGCCTTCAGGAGCTCGAACGTCCCGATGGCAAACGCCTCCTCCTCAAACAGGCCTGCAGGACCATTTAAGACAACGGTTCCGGACTCGCGTATCCTGTCCCGGAACGACCCGATGGCTTCTGTACCGAGGTCGAGCACCGGGAGATCGTCGGGGATTGCATCGATGCCGTATTCAGCCCTGCGTTCGTGTTCGCGCACCGCCACGTCTTCGGGCAGCATGATTGCGTCCCGATGCTCCTGCAGGATCTTCTTCGCCCGCTCCACCTCCCCCAGATACTTCAGCTGCTCGATCACCTGCATCGAAGGCCTGCCGATCCGGTGGCCGTCAGCCATCAGAAAGACGTTCGCGACAACGCCCGTCACGATCACCTGATCCGCGATTCCCGCATCGAGCACATGCTGTGCCACCGCCACGGAGTCATCCACCTTCGTCCCTCCCAGGACAAACGTGACCGGACGGGGCGCCCCCGAGAACACCCGCGAGAGCATGGAGATCTCCTTCTCCATGAGCAGACCGGCAACCGTCCGGACGACACGGGGCAGGCCCACAATCGAGGGCTGAGAGCGGTGCGCAGTCCCGAAGGCATCGTTGACATAGAGATCCGCCATGCCTGCCAGTCGCCGGACCAGAATCGTCTTCTTCGCATCCTCCGGCTTTAAGGTCAGGTTCTCCTCCGCATTGAACCGGAGGTTCTCGAGCATGACAATATCCCCGGCCTTCATCTGCCGGACAGCCTCCCGTGCCGAGCGGCCGAAGATGTCGTCCACATACGTCACCGGCCGCTGCAGCAGGTGTTCAAGCTTCCCGGCATGCGCCTCAAGCGTGGTAAAGTCCTTCTTCCCCGGACGGCTCTGGTGCGTGATGATCACGAGCCGGCTCGAATCGAGCGCTCTGATCGTCGGGAGGTGCTCCAGAAACCGTTTGTCGTCCAGGATCTGTCTTGAAGAGGGGTCGATGGGTGAGTTCAGATCCAGGCGAAGCAGGATGGTGCCGCTCCAGGTCTCCCGCTCGTGTAACGTACCGATCTCCACCGACATCACAGCTAGCTAATGTGGAGCTCTCCTCTATAACCTTTTTGAATGGGTAAAGGGCAGCTCCCACCACCCGATCGATCGGGCGTGGAGAAGACGTTTTATGCAGGTTTCCCAGTGCAGCGGGCTGTAACGCACAATCGTCCAGCCCGCGCGTCGGTTGCAGGCGGCAGGACAGCCTCTCCCGGGAGGCGTGAAGAATCTCATCCGGATGCCGGAAGGCAGCGAGAGAGCGTTCCCGACCGGGCAACAATTGGAATCTCCCCTGCGGTGCGGACGACCCTGTGCATGCTCACCGTCACTCCGGCAGATAGCCTGCATATGTCAAAATTGAGATATATGCAGGCGTCGATTGGTTGATTGGAAAGGTAATTTTGATTAGTAAGGGCGGAGAAAAATAACAACAGGAAGAAGAACCATGAAGGGAGGAGGAACGAGAATAGCGGTAGTATTTGCGATCCTTTTCACCTTCTGGGTGCTGCTGTCCGGATACTTTGACGCCTTTCATCTGACGGCAGGCATCATATGCGCCGGCATCGTCACCATCCTCTCGCACGACCTGCTCATGCCGGATGCGGGCGACCGGATTCTCAGAAAAACGGCCCGGTTCATCGGGTACATCCCCTGGCTTCTGCTCGCGATACTGCGTGGAGGCCTGGATGTCGCCTACCGGGTGCTCCACCCGGCCATGCCGATCAACCCGTGCATTGTCACCTTTGAGACGCCGCTGCACGGCGACCTCGCACGAACCACACTCGCCAATTCCATCACGCTGACCCCGGGGACGGTAACGGTCGACGTGGAAGGAGGGCGGTTTGTGGTGCATGTGCTCGCACCTGAGTTTGCGTATGGTCTCACGAAAGAGGAGACGATGCAGAAGCGGGTGTCGGCGATCTTTGAGGAGGACAGATGACTGACATCTTCACGATCTCCGGTGCCGTACTCATCTTCACGATATTTCTCTGTCTGTACAGGGTGGTTGTCGGCCCCGGAGCCTGCAACCGGCTGATAGCGGTCAACACCATCGGGACAAAGACGATCATACTGCTCGTCATCATCGGCTATATCTATGGGCGTCCGATCTTTCTCGACATCGCGCTCGCCTATGCGCTGATCAACTTCATAGCAACCCTTGCCATGGCAAAATACTATGAGAAGGGGTGCATCTGCTGATGATCGACGTTCTCCGGATACCTGCGGTGGCTCTCATCGTTCTCGGGCTGTTCTTCATGATTGTCGGGCCGCTCGGCCTGATACGCTTCCCGGATTTCTACACCCGGGCCCATGCGACGGGAAAATGCGATTCACTCGGTGAAGCCCTGATCCTTCTCGGATTCATACTCTATGCGGACTTCGGGCTTGAGACGGTGAAGATCGCCCTCCTCATTGTGTTCATCTACATCCTGACGCCGACCGCCACCCACGCAATCATCCGGACGGCATATGTCCTCGGGCTGAGGCCCTGGAGACCGGGGGAGGGGCGGCGATGATCTGGGAGTTCAACTTTGCGATGTTCATCTTCCTGGTCATCTGCGCCATCGCCGCGATCACTGTGCGGAACCTCCTCTCTGCGGTCGTCATCCTGGCGGCATACTCCCTGATCATGGCGGTGCTCTGGGTGGAGATGAACGCCGTTGACGTGGGTTTCACCGAGGCGGCGGTCGGTGCGGGCATCACCACCGTCCTCTTCATCGCGGCAGTATCACGGACGACCAGGAGATCGAAAGATTGAAAAAATGGGCCCTCTTTGCGGTGATCGTCGTCGGCGCCCTCCTGCTCTGGGCAGAAGGAGACATCCCGCCGTTCGGCGACCCGGAGGCGCCTGCGTACAACCACGTCGCCCCGCGCTACATCGAGCAGGGCGCGGAGGAGACCGGGTCTGTCAATCTGGTCACCGGAATTCTTGCAGATTATCGAGGCTTCGATACGCTCGGTGAGACGACCGTGATCTTCACCGCAGGCATCGCCGTGCTCCTGCTGCTTCGCCGGGGTGGGAGGCTGTGAGAGAGAACGTGGTGATCCGGACCGTCGTTAGGATGGCGGTGCCGTTCATCCAGCTCTTCGCCCTGTACGTCATCCTGCACGGGGGGTCCAGCGCCGGCGGGGGATTTCAGGGCGGGGTGATCTTCGCATCCGCATTCATCCTGCTCGGCATTGCCTTCGGGATCGACGAAGCACGGCAGAGGATCCAGGAGAAAGCCGTTGTCATCGCAAGCAGCCTCGGGGTGTATATATTTGCCGGAATCGGCCTCCTGTGTATCCTGTTCGGCGGCAACTTTCTCGGATACGCCGCCATCCCCCTTCCCTTCGATCCGCCGGAGGTGAGGGGGCTGATGACGGAGGCGGTCGAGGTCGGCATCGGGATCACGGTGATGGCGGTTATGACCTCCATCTTCTATGATATCGCCTCAAAGAGGGAGGAAGAATGATCGAAGAGTTCCTTGCGGCCGTCATCATGCGGTATAACTACTATATGGCCGTCATCATCATGCTCGTCGGACTCTACGCGATGATCGCAAAGAGCAACCTGATCAAAAAGATAATCGGGCTCAATATCTTCCAGACCGCCATCTTCCTCTTCTATATATCGATCTCCGATGTGGAGGGCGGCACCGCACCGATCCTGGTGCCGGGAGCAGACGTCGTCTACGTCAATCCCCTGCCGCACGTGCTCATCCTGACCGCGATCGTCGTGGCGGTGAGCACGACGGCGGTCGCCCTTGCGCTGGTGATACGGATTTACGAGTCCTACGGTTCGATCGAGGAGGACGAGCTGCTGGAGCTCGGGAGTGAGCGGCCGTGATCTCCGCGCACTTCCCGGTCCTGGTCGTCGTCCTGCCGCTCATAGCCGCCTTCACCGCCTTCCTCGCAGGATGGGCGGACCGGAGATACTGCTATCCGATCGCCGCTGCCGCCATCGCCGTCCAGCTGGCAATATCGCTCGACATTCTCCGGGAGGTGCTTGCGGGCGGCACGGTACGCTACTTCCTCGGCAACTGGCCGCCGCCGTGGGGGATCGAGTACGTCATCGACCGGCTGAACGCCTATGTCCTCGTCATCCTCCTCCTGCTCAGCCTGCTCTGCTGCATCTATTCAAAGAGGAGCATCGGCAGGGAGATCGATCCGGAGAAGACCGTCGGGTTCTATGTGGTCTTTCTCCTGCTCGTTGCGGGCGTATGCGGGATCGCGGTCACCGGGGATATCTTCAACCTCTACGTCTTCCTCGAGATCTCGTCGATCGCAGCCTATACCCTCGTTGCATCCGGGCGGAGAAGGAAGGGGCTGCTTGCAGGGTTCAACTATCTGATCATGGGATCCGTCTCTGCAGGCTTCATCCTCCTGGGCATCGGCCACCTCTATGTCGCTACCGGGACACTCAATATGGCAGATCTCGCACGCCTGCTGCCCGCGCTGTACGACTCGACGATCATCCATACGGCCTTTGTCTTCTTCATCGTCGGGCTGAGCATCAAGACGGCGATCTTCCCGCTGCACATCTGGCTGCCGGACGCATACACCCAGGCCCCATCCGCGGTCAGCGCCCTCATCTCGACCGTCGTCTCGAAGATGGGCGTCTATGCGACCATACGGATCCTCTTCAGCGTCTTTACGGTCGGGTTCATCGTCGACTACCTTCCTATCATGGAGATCTTCGCCTGGGTCGCCGCGTTCGCCATCATTGCGGGATCCGTGCTTGCGATCGCGCAGTACGACATGAAGCGGATGCTCGCATACTCGAGCGTCAGCCAGATGGGCTACATCATGCTCGGGATAGGAATCGCAAACAGCATTGCCATGACGGGAGGCATCCTTCATATACTGAACCATGCGCTGATGAAGGGCTGCCTCTTCATGGTGGCCGGGGCGATCATCTACCAGACCGGGCTGCAAAACATCGACGACTTCAAGGGGCTTGCAGAGAGAACACCCTGTACCTGTGCGATCTTCTTCATCGCAGCGCTCTCGATGATCGGCATCCCCCCAACGGTCGGGTTCATGAGCAAGTGGTACCTTGCCCTGGGGGCGGTCGAAGCGGGGCAGTGGATCTTCGTCGCGGTCATCCTGGCGAGCAGCCTGCTCAATGCGGTCTACTTCTGGAGGGTGTTTGAGTATGCCTATTTCAGGCACGCAGATGCGGACCTGCCCGCACGCGAGAAGAGGGAGCTCCCTGCAACCATGCTCGCCCCGATGATCGTGCTCGCCGCAGGCTGCGTCCTGTTCTTCTTCTTCGTCTCGATCCCGCTTGCAATCATCGAACCGGTCGTTGCCGCGCTCCTCGGAGGTGCATAGGGTGGCTGCCGTCCAGTCCGCAATGCCGGTATGCGCCGTACTGCTCCCTCTTTCCGCCGCAGTCCTGATCCTGCTCTCCCGCCGCCATGAGAATGTCAGGGAGGGCTGGACCATCCTCGCGGCAGTCGCCAACTTCGCAATCGTCCTCTCCATCCTCCCGCAGATACTTGCCGGGAACCGGGTGGAGTGCACGCTCATAGAGCTCCTGCCCGGGATTGACGTGGCTTTGCGTGTGGACGCGTTCGGCATGATATTCGCCCTGACCGCCTCCGGGCTCTGGGTCGCCACGTCATTCTACTCCATCGGGTACATGAGAACCCTCCGGGAGCACGCGTTGACACGCTACTTCTTCAGCTTCGCGGTTGCGATTGCAGCGGCGCTGGGGATCGCGTTCTCTGCAAACCTCCTGACGATGTTTGTCTTCTATGAGATCCTGACGGTCTCCACCTATCCCCTCGTCGTCCATACGGAGACCGAGGAGGCACGACGGGCGGGCAGGAAGTACTTTGCATACCTTCTCTTTGCCGGGGTGTCCTTCCTCTTCTCGGTCGTGCTGACCTACTACCTCACCGGGACGACCGACTTCGCGCCTGGAGGGTTCCTTGCCGGCACCGGGCCGGTGCTCCTGCAGCAGATCCTCTTCGTCACCTTCCTGATAGGATTTGCCAAGGCCGCGTGGATGCCGATGCACGGGTGGCTCCCCTCAGCAATGGTGGCGCCGACGCCGGTCAGCGCCCTTCTCCACGCCGTTGCCGTGGTGAAGGCGGGGGTCTTCGGGATCGTCAGGGTGGTCTGCTTCGTCTACGGCCTCGAGCTGACCGCAGAGATCGGTATGTCCACGCTCCTTGCAGCCATCGCCGCAGCAACCATCATCCTGGGATCGCTTTTTGCGCTCCAGCAGGACAACCTGAAGCGGCGCCTCGCCTATTCGACGATAAGCCAGCTCTCCTATATCCTGCTTGGGGTCGCGCTCCTGACCCCGATGGGCATCACCGGAGCGATGATCCATATTCCGTTCCATGGGTTCATGAAGATCACGCTCTTCTTCTGCGCGGGAGCGCTGATCGCCACTGCGGGAAAGGAGTATATCAGCGATATGAAGGGGATCGGGAGGCAGATGCCGGTAACGATGCTGATGTTTGCGATCGGGGCAATCGGGATATGCGGCCTCCCGCCGGTCTGCGGGCTCATTACCAAATGGTACCTCGTTCTCGGCGCCATGCAGGCCCACCAGCTGATCGCCTTCCTGGTGATCATCACGAGTTCTGTCCTCAATATCTTCTACTTCTTTCCGATCATCCATACCGCATTCTTTGAAGAGCCGGACGACGGGGAACAGGGCGTGCGGGAAGCCCCGCTCTTTATGCTCGTCCCGCTCGTGATCACCGGCGTCGGATCGCTCCTCCTCTTCCTGGCACCCGATCTGCCGTTCCTGCGCCTAGTCGAACTTGCGGTCGGGGAGCTCGTGGGGGTGCTTCCATGACGGCTGTCCCGCCGGCGCTCATCCCGATTGCAGGGGCGCTTCTCGTCCCCTTCCTCTCGGGAAACCTGCGAAAGGCCTACCTCCTTGCGGTCAGCATCGCCGCACTGGCAGCAACGCTCGTTTTGACGCCGGAGTCGGCGTTCACCGTTCCCTTCCTTCCGGACCACGATCTTGTGCTCCTGCACGTCGACTCCTTAAGCCTCATCGTCGGCTACATCTTTGCCTTTATCGGGGTCATTGCCGTCCTTTATTCAATGCTCGAGGAGCGGACGGGCCATCACATGGCTGCGCTCATCCAGATTGGAGGCGGGCTCGGGGTGGCCTTTGCAGGAGACTTCCTCTCGGTCTACGTCTTCTGGGAGCTGCTGGCCGCAACATCGCTCGCCCTTATCTGGTACGGGGGGCGGGAGGAGTCCGGGGCCGCCGGCATGCGCTACCTCCTGCTCCATATCTTCGGCGGGGGCTGCCTCCTCGGCGGCATCCTGCTGCATGCGGCGGCGACCGGGAGCACTGCCGTCGGCCCGGTCGCGCCCGGCATCGGCTCGCTCCTCCTCTTAATAGGGATCGGCGTGAATGCGGCGTTCATTACGCTGCACGTCTGGCTTCCGGACGCCTACCCCAGATCGTCGATCGCCGGCGGCGTGATCCTCTGCGTCTTTACGACGAAGGCCGCCATCTACCTCCTTGCACGCACCTTTTCCGGCGCGGAAGCGGTCGCCTGGATGGGCGGGCTGATGGTCATCTACGGCGTCTTCTTTGCGCTCCTGCAGAACGACATCAGAAAGCTGCTCTCCTACCACATCGTCAGCCAGGTCGGCTACATGGTCGCAGGGGTCGGCATCGGGACGGCGCTCGGGGTGAGCGGCGGCATCGCCCACCTCTTCAACCACATCCTCTACAAGGCGCTCCTCTTCATGTGCATGGGCGCGGTCATCTACACGACCGGCAGGCACAACCTGACCGAGCTCGGGGGGCTCGCACGCAGGATGCCGGTCACCATGATCGCCTGCGTCATCGCCGCAGCGGCCATCTCGGGCATCCCGGGGTTCAACGGATATATCAGCAAAGGCATGGTGATCGGGGCGGCCGCCTCGCTGCATATGACCGGCCTTGAGATCGCCCTGCTCGCAGGCGCAGTAGGGACGCTGCTTTCGTTCGTCAAACTGACGTATTACGTCTTCTTCAGGGAGAACAACGAGATCGAGGCCGGGGAAGCGCCGCTGCCCATGCTGATTGCCATGGTCGTCACCGCGTTTGGCTGCATCCTCTTCGGGGTATATCCCGCTCTCCTCTTCGCCATCCTCCCTATCCCCGTCGACTACCACCCGTTCAGTGCCGGCCACCTCATCGAGACCGGCGGGATCATCCTTGTTACGGCCGTCATCCTCCTGCTCGGGTGGAGCATCTTCAAACCGAAGGCGAGAACTATCCCGGATCTGATCGAGGCCTACCGGCTGGCCGGCAGGGGCTTCCTCTGGTTCTGCACGACATCGCTGAACCGGACGGCCGATGCGCTCGCCGCCGCCCAGCAGTATGCAATCGCGAAGGTCAGCTGGTTCGCAGAGAACCCGATCATGGCGATAAAAATACTTACAGAAACTGCCCTGATGCCGATTGCGCGGATCGCCCTCCCCTGTGCCGATGCGGCATCCCTCGAAGAAGACCTCATGCGGACGCGGGACGAGTACCCCGGGGATCCCGCACGGATGTGGAGCACCGGATATGGGGTGCTGCTCGTCTCCCTCTTCTTCCTCTTCTACTTCGCAGTGCTCTACCTGATCCAGTAGGGAGAACGGGATACCCCCTCCCTGCCCCTGCCGGTAACGATTGTGGAGGAATGCGGGGCTGCAAGGCGGGTCTGCAGGTGGAATCGATGATCGTCGACAGTACGGCATCCCGGTGATTGATAGGTTTTTCCTGACCGCATGGATCCCCGAGGGGCACAGGTATACCGGATGAATATCCCCGGGTTCTCAGCAGGCATCCCGGATCCGGCTGTTCTCGATAGTCCCGTTCCCGTGGACCGTGGGGGTACTCGCTCCCGCCGGGGGAGGGGGAGGCCCCCTCCCCAAAAACCCCTCCCCCTGTGAGGATGGCCGGGGGGAAGCCGTGCATGGGGGCGAACTGATCTGATCAACGAGAGCCTTCAATTGTCGAATCCAGCTCGATTTTCATAGGAACCCCTATGCGGCGGGGATCGACGCAAGCGAAGCCATGAAAAACCCTTGCGTTCTGTGCCGATACCCCGGGTCCGGTTTCTCTCCTCTAGTTCTCCCGATCAAGTGGACCGAGGAGAGCATCCTCATGGGGGTGGGGACAGG
>JAHKLN010000035.1 GCA_020854755.1 Methanomicrobiaceae archaeon
AACCGTTTCTGAAATGGAGGGCTCTCGCCACTCAAATCACTTTGCTCCCGTGCACGGGAGCGAAACGAAGAACCCTCCTTGTCCGAAGGGGGGATACGCCTCCGTGTTCACGATTCAGCGGACCGGATACCCCTGGCTTTCAGCCCTGGGCGGCCGACGCAAACCGCTTCAGTATGTAATCTGCAAGCTCCCTTCCCGTGATCTCCCGCGTCTCTGCGTCTACGCGGATGAAGAAGAGTTCATCGCTGCCGGCCGAGATGAAGACGGGGATATCCGACTTCCCCACCTGCACCCGGCAGACGGTTTTACCGTGTATACGCTGGAAGGAGATCTGCACGTACTGCCCCAGGTGGTTGTAGATATCAGGGGGGAAGTACTTCCTGAAGATCTCGCCGACGATCATCCGCCGGTATCCGTCCGTGCCGGGATCCTGCAGCTTCTCGAATTCGCCGTCGATACCGAATATCTCGTTCTCCTGCCGGTATTTCCGCTCCCTGACGCCGATTATCAGGTCGCCGCCGTCGGTGTTGAGAAACGCGGCGACCGCCCGTGCGATCATGAACTTCGACGTGCTCTTTCCGTACCGCCTGATCTCCCGCCCTTCGCCCTGCTGGATCTGCTCCTGGGTGTAGTCCCTGCTCCAGAGGGCGCTCGTCTTGAACTCCACCGATTCGTTCTCGCCGCCCATAATGAGTGCAAGCAGCGTTTCGTCATCGGCTGCTCCCGGATCGCTCTTCTTTAGCAGGCGCATGCCGCTGAAGAGGATGTCATCGATGACCGCCCCGGGCTGCATTGCGAGCAGCTCTTCCGGCGATGCCGGGAGCATACGTCTCCGTACGAATATCCCGAAGAACTTGAGGGCTTTGTCGGTGCCGGTCAGCCGGTGGTAGCAGTGGAGGACGTCCGCCCCGGTCTCGCGGAAGACGTACTCCCAGTCGATGATCTCGTGGTAGGCGGGAACATCGCAGGCGGTGAAGTCGAAGACACGCCTGATGCAATGGGCCCTGATGTACTCCGCCAGCACCTTCGAGATGCCGTTCTTCTCCGCCCAGATGCCGTAGGAGACGTTCTTCTCCCCGAACTGGCAGGTGTAGTACTGGACCGGCTCAAAGGGCCTGACAAACCCGTACAGTGCCGAGAGGATCAGGAGGTGATGCCGCGACTGCCGGAATTCGGCCTTTCCCTGCTCACCGAGCCCGTCGAAGAAGTGCCCGTCGTACCGGTGGAGGGCAGGCAGGTAGCGTGCCGAGGGATCGCTGCCGCCGAGATCCCTTCCCGCCTTCAGGTGCCTGTTGATCCCCATCTCCCGCTGGCTGTCCTCCCAGACAACCTCGCCATTCATCAGGCGGCGGTACACTTCGGCCCGTGCCGCCATCAGGAACTCCCTGCAGGCCGCGGGGATGCCGGCGTCGGGCATGGACGATGACGGATCGTAGCCCCTCTCCTCACCCTCGCGGATTTTGTGAAACGAATCGAGGGTCAGTATCAGGATCGGGCCGTCCGGGCGGCAGGGGGATCCGGGGTGCTGCATGCAGGTTAGATCTGCAGATCGCTCTAATAGTGTTTCCCATTCCGATGATGCCTGAGAGATATCCGGCCCTTCAATCCGCAATATGCCGCACGGGAACGATTCGTTCTCCATCCTCCCGGGCATCCGTCCGCGCTGCTGCCCGGTGCGGCAATGCCGCATGAACCGCCCCCTTCACCGCAGGAGCGGCGGCGATGGGGCAGGTATATAAGTCCGGTGCGCATAACCCCAGAACAGCAGTATCTCCGGAACCGACAGCCCGGTGCATCGAACGGCGGTGACCGGATCTGGATTGCACATTTCCGGAGAACCTGAAGCGATGCAACCTGATACGAGAGTGCACCATGACAGCAAAAGGAAAAGAAGCTGAAATCAAGGCCTTTCAGACAGGGGACGGGGTGCGGATCGTTTCGGTCTCTGCGGACGGCGGCACGATCGCTGCCGGATCGGATGACGCCGGGATATATGTGCTCGACCGTTCCGGCAGTCTCCTCTGGTCTCATCGAACCGGCAGGCCGGTCTATGCCGTCGCGGTCTCTGCCGGCGGCGATACGATCGCTGCTGGGTCATATGACTGCAGGATCTACTTCTTCGATCGCTCCGGCCGCCTCCTCCGCTCCCATGAAACCGACCTTCTTGTCACCTGTATCTCGATATCTGCCGACGGCGGCACGATCGCTGCCGGATCCTGCGATGCCCGGGTCTACCTCTTCGACCGTTCCGGCCGCCTCCTCTGGTCCTACGAGACCGGCGCCTCTGTCTGGAGCGTCTCGGTCTCTGCCGACGGCAGCATGATCGCCGCAGGATCCGACGATACTCGTGTTTACCTGTTCGATCGCTCCGGCACCCTTCTCTGGTCGCATGAAACCGGCGACCTGGTGCCGAGCGTTTCGGTCTCTGCGGACGGCGGCATCATAGCCGCCGGGTCGGTTGATCGGAAGGTCTACCTGTTCGATCGCTCCGGCCGCCTCCTCTGGTCCTACGAGACCGGTGCTCCCGTCTGGAGCGTCTCGGTCTCTGCCGACGGGAGTACTATCGCCGCGGGATCCGACGATAACACGATCTACCTCTTCAATCGATCGGGCACCCCCCTCTGGTCGCATGAGACCGGCAAGGTCGTGCATGTGGTCGCAGTTTCTGCGAACGGCGAGAAGATAGCCGCGGGATCCTGGGACCGGTCGATTTATCTCTTCGACCGCTCCGGCCGCCTCCTCCGCTCCCATCAGGCCGGCCGGCTGGTGTATGCCGTCGCGGTCTCTGCAGACGGCAGGGTGATAGCCGCGGGATCGCGTGACGCGAAGATCTACCTGCTCACGTAACCCGGTCAGCGCCGCGGCAGGAAGGAGCATGCCGGGTTCGAGCCCCCGGCTCGTTTTGCCGCCAGGGGCCGGCATCGCCGTTGCCGGACGCTGCCGGAGGGCGGCACGATGGATTCCCGTTCCATTCCGGGATTGGTGCCGCCGATACCGTGCCCCGCCGTTCCGGGGCATCCCCGGGACATCCGCGGATCTTTTTTACTGCACCGGTCTTTGCCAGAACCTGAGTGATGATGGGATCAGGTGGCGTCCAGGGCCTCATCGTCCATCCCCCGAAAGGTGCCGTCCGCCGAATGCCATGTCGGATTCGGAGAAGAACAGGCGCGCCGCATCACGAACCACCAGAAGACTGCCCCCGTCCATCAAGAGCAGCGCCTCACCGACGGCGGCCACCCCGGCGGGATCCCCGATCGTTAAGAGCGCTGCTGCGGTCAGCGCACGGCAGCACTCCGTCCCGCTGTTCTTCATGACGCCGATCAGGGGCTTTACGGCCGGGCTTCCCACCTCGGCGAGCACCATGGCGATACTCCACCGGACAGTCGTTCCGCGGTTGGTGAATACCTGCACCAGCGGGCCGACCGCCGGCGCTCCCACCTTCGCCAGTTCTTCGGCCGCCTGCAGGCTGCTGCAGGTGTCCCCCTTCAGGACCTGCTCGACCAGGGCGGCGACAGCACTGCTGGCCTGTACTTCTTCGAAATCGGTCGTCGGTCTCTTAACCCACCAGGCAACCTCCGGGCGGGTCTGGATATCTTCAGCAGCAGGCATTGCTTTTCACCTCCGAAGCGATCCAACCCGCATCCGGCAACATAATTAATTATTCTATACCGGTATTGCATTGCAGCGCCGATTGCAGTCCCGATGCGCATACGTGTGCGGCGGAGGAAGAATGATGCGGCTCTCTGCTTCTATGGGCCACTTCTGGCCCGGATGCCTCCTGCATTGCAGATCGATCTACTTCCGCCGCAGTCCGGCAATCTCGCCGATCAGGATGTCGTATGCCCGCCGGTCTTCGGTGACGTCCTCGTAGGTGATGTACTGGGTGCCGTCGCAGAGTTCGACCGGCCGGAAGAGGATCGCCTTCTCCTCCCCGTTCTTGCACCGGACGGAAAACGTCCGCGGGCGGGGTTGTCCCCGGCCTATCCGCTCCCGGTCCTCCTGCCAGGCGGCGATCGCGGCGCGGCGGTAGTCCGGGTCGGGATACGCTCTTTCGAACCAGTCCCTTCCGGTGGGGATGTCTGCAAGGGTATACCCGAAGGTCTCGGTGAACCGGCGGTTGAGGAAGGTGTAGTTGCCGTCGGGATCAACGATCGCGGCGGGGGAGGGCGCAAGATCGACCACGTCCCGGAACCGCCGCTCGCTCCGGCGGAGGCGGTCCTCGGTCTGCCGGCGGGCGATGGCGAGGGAGGCCTGGCGGAGGAAGGACTCGACCGCCTGGCGGTCTTTGAGCACCTCGCCGGGAGAGAGAAAGATGCCGACGATGCCGAAGAGCCGGTCTTCCCAGACGAGAAAGGTAATGCACGCCGTTCCGATACTGAATGTGCAGAGAATCCTATCGCAGATCTCTTCGGGGATCTGCCTGAAGCAGAGATCGTAGAACGACAGCCCCTCGGGGCCGGGTTCTGGATAGACGGCGATCTCGTCGATGCCGCCGTGCAGCAGGTTTGCCGGATCCCCTCCTCCGGGACGCGTGGTATGAAATTCGGCAAGCATCTGTCCGTACGGAAACACCAGACCGACGGGATCCAGCCCCAGGAGCTGGATCAACCCCTCGCGAAAGCCCTCGCCCCGGATCGCCCGTATGGCGAACTGCTGCTTCACCTCGTCATAGGAGCCCACATACAGGCAGCCCCCCGGCACGATCTCGTGGATCCTCTCTGCAATGTATTCGTAGATATCCTCCTCTGCCGGCATATCGACGAGTTCCATCGCGGTCCGGGCCAGGAACTCCATGTTCCGGACGTAGCGCTTCCGCTCGGTGATCTCCTCGAGCACGATGGTGCATCCCTTCTCGCCGTCCTCAAACGTCGTCGGGATCGCCTGCATCTGGTAGAAGCGCTCGTCGTCTCCCCGCCGGTCGGGGATATCGGCGATCACCTGCTCCTTCTCAAGATTCTCGATCACCGCGAGCGCTTCTGCTGTGGAGACCACGGGGAGCGCCGCCTCCTCTATGGTCAGGCCGATCAGCTCGTCCTTTGTCCGGCGGAGGTGCCTGAGGCACTGGTCGTTTGCCTGGACGATCCGCTGCTGTCCATCGAGGATCAGGATCAGGTTCTTCGTGAAACAGAGGAAGGCGGACATGGGGACGCGCTGAGCGAGGGAGTAGACCTTTGCGTTCCCGATCGCCCGGACATCGACCCGGCCCGCAATCTGGAGGATCTCGAGGTGCTTGGAGACCGCATTCCGGGTCGCCCCGATCTGCTTTGCCATATCAGTGATGGTCATGCCCTTCGGACGGAACCGGAGAGCACGCAGGATTCTCGCCTGGGTATCGTGCTCTGCCTGCATATGGATCAGCATGCATAAAGCAAGTATATATGCCTTGCTTTCCGCCCGGCAATCTGCGTGCTGCGCTGGTATCACTTTTCGAGCGATCTTTACCCGGGAAATCCTGTTCTCCCGGAGCATCCGGGCGTTCCCCGGCGAAATCCTGACCGGCTCATCGCCTGTTTTGAAACCAGTGGACGAAAGGATCGGCTCACGGGCTCTCCTGCACAGGAGATCAGCTTCAGCTCTTTTTCCCTGCCCATGGCCGGTGGGGGGGTGTGCTGCAAAAAAGATGATTTCGGGTTCAGATATCTCGCGTGGCCTCAGAGACCATCTCCCGGAAGACATCATCCGCCGTACGGAGATCTTCCCTGACGGCGGCCACCCCGGCAGGGTGCCCGATCTTTAAGAGCGCCGCCGCGGTCAGCGCCCGGCAGCATTCCGAACCCCCGCTCCTCATCACGGCAATCAGGGGTTCCACGGCACGCGAATCACCGATCTCGGCAAGCGCCCAGACGGCCGGGTTTCTTACGGGATCGTGCTCCGTTTTCATGGCCTCGATCAGGGCCTCAACGGCGGGACTCCCCACCCTGGCGAGTGCCATGGCGACGCTCCACCGGGAGTGCGTCCCGCTGTCCGACAATACCTGCACCAGCGGGTCGACCGCCGGCGCTCCAATCTTTGCCAGCTCTCCGGCCGCCTGCAGGCTACTGTAGGTGTCTCCGTTGAGCAGTGCTTCCATCAGGCCCGCCATCTCAGGGCGGGCCTGCTTCTCTTCAACAACAGGCATCTCTCCACCTCCTGTGACAATCGACCCTGCGCCCGGTTATTAAAAGAATTTTTACGAATCGATGCCGGCAGGCGGCGAGGCTTACCGGTACTGCCACGCATAGAATTATCGTAACGTAGGGAGAAGTGATTTTCCTCCTGCCCGGTGAAAGGATTTATTCCCGCCGCAGTCCGGCGATCTCCCTGATCAGGATGTCGTATGCCCGCCGGTCGGGGATGTCGGCGATCACCTGCTCCCGTTCGAGCCCTCCGATCACCATGAGCGCTTCTGGTGTGGAGACCACAGGGAGCGCCGCCTCATCGATGGTCAGGCCGATCAGCTCGTCCTTTGTCCGGCGGAGGTGCCTGAGGCACTGGTCGTTTGCCTGGACGATCCGCTGCTGTCCATCGAGGATCGGGATCAGGTTCTTGGTAAAGCAGAGGAAGGCGGACATGGGAATGCGCCGGGCGAGGGAGTAGACCTTTGCGTTCCCGCTCTGCCGGACATCGACCTTTCCTGCGATCCGGAGGATCTCGAGGTGTTTTGAGACCGCACTCCGGGTCGCCCCGATCTGCTTTGCCGCATCGGTGATGGTCATGCCCTTCGGCCGGAACCGGAGAGCACGAAGGATTCTCGCCTGGGTATCGTGCTCCGCCTGCATATGGATCAGCATGCATACTGGCACAGTATAAATACCCTGTTTCCGCTCTTTGGGCCGAAGAATCTTTCAATTCCGCAACCAAGACGATGTACGCCGTCCTTATCCCGATATGGCTCTCACAACTGCTTTTTTTTTTAGTTTCACTCCGGAAACCGCGGTATTTTATAGCCGGTCATCGCAGTCGTATACTGAAGCATATGTCCACCGATGACGTTTCAATCGTGACCGTCCCGCCCTGCCTGGTGCTCGGGGTGCGGAGGCGTGGAAGATACGAAGAGATACCGCAGATGATCATGGCCGTTTGCGACTATGCAATGAAACATGGGGTCGAGCTTGCCGGGCCGCCGATCTTTCTCATGCACGAGACCGGCGCCGAGGATGCAATGCGGGCCGACCAGGAAGGGAACGCCGACATGGAGGTCGCCTGGCCGATCGCCGCTGCGGTCGAGGATGCCGGGGAGTTCCGGTGCTACTCTCTGCCCGGCGGGGAGATGGCGATGATCGTCCATAGGGGGGCATACCATGAATGCGGTCGGACGTACGAGCGGCTCTATGCATGGTTCGCAGAGAGAGCGATCCCTCCTGGAGGGCCGATCCGCGAGGTCTACCTAAACGATCCCTGCGAGGTGGCGGAGAGCGAGATCCTGACGGCGATCTATGTGCCGCTGGCGTAAAGCGGCGGCTGCATCCTTATAGTTTCGGCAGGCGGGGGAGCAATGGACGAAGGGGCCGGCTGCCCGTGGGGGAGCCTATTGGATCGGGTCCCCCACCCGGATTGCGGCCGTGTGGTGAAAGCAGCACCCTCCGGACAACCGGCCTCCACGACCGGCAGCAACTATATGAGGTGATAGTGACAGGCTGAACCGGTGCAACCGGAGCCCTGCCGATGAGATCACCCCTGAAACCTTCCGCCGATTACGGACCTGCCCTGCATATCCTCGACCTGCTGGACGGGGGCGTGTTGTTAGTCGGTCCGGACAACCGTATCGCCTGGATCAACCGAGCATTGCAGCAGCTTCTTGAGGTCGAACCGGACGCGCTTTTCGGAATCGACGCCGGGGAGTTTGCCCGCCGGTCTCTTCTTCCCCGGATCGTCGAAGATGAGTGCAGGCAGGCGATCTCTCGGTCGCTGCAGGACCGTACCGAAGTTCCCGGCCTTTTCTGCACTATCCGGACCGCAGACGGGAAAGAGCGGTATATCCGGTATTCAAGCAGGACCGGAGAGGAAGAGCCGCCTCCGGGTGTCAGGCTCGTCCGCCTGCAGGATGCCCCCCGGCAGGGCGGCGAGCAGGAGATGCTCGCAACCATCCTCTCGTACCTGCCGGAGACGGTGAACATCCTTGACCGTGGCCTCCGCTACGTCCATGTGGATAGAGAGTTCGCTGAAAAGCTCGGACTGCAGCCGCACGAGATGGTGGGTAAGACCTGGGAGGAGCTCGGGTTTACGATGGAGGGGGCAGGCCCGTACTTCGAGAAGGTCAGGGAGGTCTTTGCCACCGGGAGATCGGTCCGGGGAGAGGTCCGCCATGTGGTGATTGAGGGTACCGAGTACAGCGAGTACATCTCAGTCCCGATTCCCGGGCCCTCGGGCAGGGTCGACCGCGTCCTGACAGTCTCCCGCGACATCACCGACCGCAAAAGGGCGGAGCGTGAACTGGCGCACAAGCACGAGCTGCTGCAGACGATCATCGATACGATCCCGGTGATGATCACGATCTACGATCCGAACCTGAAGACGTTCCGGTTCAACCGCGAGCTGCGCGATACATTGGGGTGGACGGATGAGGACGCAAGCGCCGGCGATTTCATGGCGATGTGCTATCCCGACCCCGGGTACCGGGAGATGGTCGGCCGGTTCATGCAGTCGCTTGAACCGGGGTGGCGGGACGTTGTATTGACCGCAAAGGACGGCTCGTTAGTCGAGAGTTCCTGGGCAAACGTCCGTCTCTCCGACGATACCCGGGTAGGCATCGGCATCGATATCCGCGGGCGCAAGGCAGGAGAGAAGGCGCTCCGGGAGAGTGAAGAACGCTTCCGCGGCATCTACGAGAGGGCCGGGATCGGCATCGCCCTCGTGGGGCTGGACGGACGCATCACCGATGCCAACCCGGCCATCCAGAAGATGCTCGGATATCGTCCGGACCAGCTCTGCGGCAGGCATTTTGCCGATATCACCCATCCCGACGACGTGGCGGAAGACGTGGCGCTCGTAACGACCCTCGTTGCCGGAGAGATCGACACCTACCGGATTGAGAAACGCTACGTGACGGCAGACGGGCAGATCCTCTGGGGACTGCTGACGGCATCCCTCATCCGGAGCCCCGAAGGGATCCCGCAGTCCATCATCGGCATGGTCGAGGACATCTCCGACCGAAAGAGGGTGGAGGACGCCCTCCGGGAGAGCGAGGAGCGGTACCGCTCACTCGTCGACGTCATGCCGGACGCCGTCGCCGTGCACCGGGACGACGGCACCATCGTTTACGTGAATCCCGCCGGTGTACAGATTGCAGGTGGGAAAGGGCCTGAAGAGATCGTGGGCAAATCGATTGATGTCTTCGTCCACCCCGAGTGCCGTGATTTCGTCACCGAGCGGTTCCGGCAGATCCTGCAGGAGGGCACAGCTATCCCGGTATTTGAACAGGTGCTCCTGACCACCGCAGGCCAGACCCTCTGGGTCGACATCACAGCGACCCCCATACTCTACGACGGTCAAAGATCGATTATGGTTGTCTTCCGGGACACCACCGAGCGGAAACAGGCAGAAGAAGCCCTTTTTCTCGCAAAAGAGTACAACCGGGCTCTCATAGAAGCGAGCATCGATCCGCTCGCTACGATCGATGCCGAAGGCAGGATCACCGACGTGAACGCCGCCGCCGAGCAGGTGACCGGATTTACACGCGACGAATTGATCGGCACGGAGTTTTCCGGATATACCACCGAACCGGACCGTGCACGTGCGGGAGCCAGGAAGGCCCTTATGGACGGCGAGCTCCGCGACTTCCCCTTGGAGATCCGGCATCGCGACGGGAGGACCACGCCAGCGCTCCTCAATGCCTCTGTCTACCGGGATGGGCAGGGACGGGTAGCCGGCATCTTTGCGGCGGCGCGGGACATCACCGAGCGCAAACAGGCAGAGGCAGCGCTCCGGCAGCAGACTGAAGAGCTCACCCGGGTGAACCGGGAACTTGAGGAGGCGCACCGGGAGGCGAACCTGTACCTGGATATCCTGACCCACGACGTCCGGAACGCGAACAACGTCTCCATGATGTACGCGGACCTGATGCTCGACCTGCTCGAAGGCGAGCTTGCGACGTATGCGCAGAAACTGCACGACAGCATCCGGCGGAGCACCGAGATCCTCAAGAACGTCGCAACCATCCGCCGGATTCACCTGGAGTCGGCCGAGCTGTCGCCGGTCGACCTCGATGCCGTCATCAGGGAGGAGATCCGGAGCTTCCCGGCGGCGTCGATACGCTATGACGGCCAGCCGGTTACGGTCTGCGCCGACGGCCTGCTCCCGATGGTCTTTACCAACCTGATCGGCAACGCCGCAAAATTCGGCGGACCGGACGCCGAGATCGCCGTCCAGGTGGAGGACCGAGACGGCGAGGTGCTGGTCTCTGTCGAAGACGCCGGCCCGGGCATCCCTGACGATGTGAAGGCCCTGCTCTTCCGTCGGTTCGAGCGGGGGCTCGGGCACGGCAGAGGCGAAGGCCTCGGCCTCTACATCGTGCGGATGCTCGCCGAGAGGTACGGCGGCAGGGTCTTTGTCGATGACCGGATACCGGGCCGCCCGAATCTCGGGGCGGCGTTCCGGTTCACCCTTGCAAAGGTCCCGCAGGGCGGAGCGGCAGCGGAGCGGACAGCCCCCCCGGCGGGAGAGGGGAACCCGGCAGGCCGCCATGATACACGATGCGGATATATCCGCTCGATCCTGGATCTCGTGAAGGATGCCGTTCTCGTCGCGGACGATGCCGGACACCTCCGGGAGATCAATCGTGCGGCCTGCACCCTGCTCGGGTATACCCGGGAAGAGCTGCTGCAGCGGTCGGTCTTTGATATCTGCGCAGACAGGGAAGAGACGGGGCGTGAGTTCTGGCGGGGATTCCTGGAAAGAGGTGTACTGCAGGGCGAATGCGAGCTTGCGCGAAAGGACGGCGCCACGATCAGGGTGGAATGCAACGCTGTGGCAGAGATAGCGCCCGGCATCCATGTGGCCACCATCCGCCCCCTTCCCGGACAGACGCAGGTGGAGGAGATACTGCAGTTTGAGCGTGATCAGCTCCTGTCGATCTTCGATGGTCTGGAAGCGATCGTCTACGTCACGGATCCCGTGACGCACGAGATCCTGTATGCAAACCCCTTCTTTACACGAATGCTCGGGAAGCGTGTCGTCGGTGGCCTCTGCTATCGCGAGTTCCAGGCCCTCGACGCGCCATGCCCGTTCTGCACCGATGCAATCATCCTCCGGCAGAAGCCAAAACCATACCGCTGGGAGTACTACAACCCGATCTTAGATGTCCACCTGGATATCGTCGACCGGATCATACGGTGGCCCGACGGGCGGGATGTGCGGCTTGAGGTTGCAATCGACATCACCGACCGAAAGCGGACCGAACTCGCCCTGCAGGAGAGTGAAGAGCAGTTCCGGGCGCTCCTGAACGCAACGCCCGACGCCACGATCCTGATCGATCGAGATGGCACGGTCCTTGCCCTGAACGAGGCGATGGCGGCACCTTTCGGGAAGGACGCAGAAGAGATCCGCGGAACATGCGTCTACGATCTCTTCCCGCCCGATCTGGCCGCAGTTCGGAAGAAGTCGGTTGATGCGGCCTTCTCCTCAGGCCGCCCCCTCACAGTGACCGACGAGCATAAAGGGAGGATCTTTGAACACATCCTCTATCCGATCCGGAGCGCCGGGGGATATCCCGAGCGGCTCGCGATCGTCTCCGCCGACGTCACCGACCGTAAGCAGGTCGAGCAGATCCGGCGGGAGGCGTTCGACCGGATCGAGCGGAACATGGAGCAGTTCGCGATCCTGGCCGACCACGTCCGCCATCCGCTCCAGGTGATCCTTGCCCGGACCGATCTCATGGACGATCGGGAGACCGCAGAGCAGCTCCGCGAGCAGGTCCGGCGGATCGACGACCTGATCAAGCAGCTCGACCGCGGCTGGGTCGAGTCGAGGAAGATCCGGGAGTACCTGCAGCGACACGATATGGCGTAGGGGTGCAGAGGCCGGGCAGCTCGATCTCCGGCCTTTGCACACGGATAGGCGATGAAAGTAGGAGCCATCTCTGCTCCGGATGCGTATGATGCACTCGCGGTCTGGTACAACGACACATCGCCGATCATCACTATTCGGGAGGGGGCACCGGGAAAGACCGGACACCTCCCGAGGAGTCGAAGCGGATGGAGCGCCTGGTGATGAGGGCGTTTGCGGAGGATGTGAACTCCGCATCCTGTGCATCGGAGCTTCCTGGAACGAGCATACCTGAATTCTGCCGGATAGAGGGATCGCGGCACGATGGATTCCCGATCGAGATGCGTGATTGATGCCGGCGCGATAACTGGGCGGCCTTATACTTCAGACGATCCCTGTATCAGAGCAGCGATGTTGTAGCATTCTCGTGAATCTTGGTCTGGTCCGGGTAACTGATCGTGTTCAATGATCAGATCGCTGCACCTCAGGCACGGCGTCCCGCTGCCTGTCCCTACCGGGAAGGCGGCTTGCGGGGAGGTAGATCCCCCATCGGGATGCCCCTCACGCCCCTATGGAGAGGGACAACGTGAAAGACTGAATCCCGGGTAGCTGCATCTGCTCATGGATTTTCATCGATTGGGCCTGTGTCCTGCAGAGATTCATAACCAGTTTACCATGAGGGGCGGCATGCCGATCACTTCAAATGGGTTTTTCACCTATGGAACAATGAGCAGACCACACAGAACAGAATGCGGGAAGATGAAGATGAGATTGACCAGGAAGATATTTTTCACGGCTGGTATGGTTGCGGTTCTTATCGCAGCCCTGGGGGTTGCGGGATGTGCCTCCACGGAGGAGAATACCTCCCCGACCAGTACGGACGTGACCATGGATATCGTCGAGACCAACTTTGTGGATGTCGGGGAATTCGAGAATGCGGAACTTCACGTCAGGGGAGTTACGAATCTGCCGGATGGGACGGAACTTACGGTAAGAATGAAGGATGATTACGTCACCGGCCAGATCGGGAGGGTCGAGTTGCCGGATGGCTACGTGGAATATACATCTGACGGGATAGAAACCGTTAAATATGCAACTGTATCTGAAGGTGAATACAGCGCGGTATTTTACACCGTAGACATTCTGGATGGCGAAACCGTGAGGGTGACAACCTCCGCTGACATCGATGGAGCAACGTATCAGGGGAATGTCGTATCGGTCACCCAGAAGCTATCCGAATGATGGCAGAGAGCGCAATTTTAATCCAATGGTGAGCGGAGAACTATACTTCGCTCATACCTTGCCTGCCACGCTACTCTTGGCGTTGATACATAGGTCTGCTGTGAAGCGTTCCTTTCCGTCGCGAAACACCGCGCTCTGTACCTTCATATGAAACGCCTATGTAGCCCCCAAGGGGGGCAACAGGCTCAACTGGTGAAAATTCTTGAGTTATCTGGAGCATCACGGATCCGGTATCTCCCGGGTCTCCCGGCATAGTGGACCGTGGGGGACATCCCAACGGGGGTGGGGACAGGGGAG